>CALJHG010000039.1 GCA_938075585.1 uncultured Gammaproteobacteria bacterium
AAAATGAGACAGGTGCATATAGCCGGCGTTGGGATGACTAATTTTGGTAAATTTATAGATAGAAGCTTAAAGGATTTGACCGGCGATGCTTTAAAGGATGTTTTGTCTGACGCAGGCTGCGATGCGGCAGATATTGAGGCCGCTTTTTTTGGAAATTGTGTCCAAGGCCACATGGAAGGTCAAGATATGGTGCGAGGCGAAATAGCGCTGAGACCTTTTGGTGTTGCTGGTGTTCCAATCGTAAACGTCGAAAATGCGTGTGCTACGTCTAGTACTGCTTTTCATATGGCGGTAAATTATGTGAAATCTGGAGCAGCCGATATTGTGCTAGCAATAGGCGTGGAAAAGATGTTCTCTGAGGATAAGGCAAGAATGTTTAGCGCCTTTGATGGTGCTTGGGATGTGCACGAAGTGGACCAGAGTGTTGAGCGGTTCGATGGTATGGCTGAAGGGGTAGAGATACCCGAAGGTACCACCTCGCCCAGACCCTACAGCGTTTTTATGGATATATACGCTGGATTTTGTCGGATGCATATGAAAGAGTTTGGGACCACGCAAGAGCAGTTAGCGATTATCGCGTCGAAAAATCATTTACACTCCGTGCATAACACTCGATCGCAATATAACAAGGCCTTCACTGTAGAAGAAGTTTTGGCGGCGGCGCCAATAACTTACCCGTTGACACTACCTATGTGTTCCCCTGTGAGTGATGGGGCTGCTGCTGCGATAGTTTGCAGTAACGAAGGTCTGAAAAAATTAAAAGGTCGTACCGATCGGAATGTGAAAGTTCTTAGCAGCGTACTGCGAGCGGGTAGCGATAGGGATTTGCGTGATTTTGATCAGCATGCAAGTAAGCTGGCTGCTATGACAGCTTACGATCAAGCAGGTGTTGGCCCGGAAGATATTGACGTCGCTGAGGTACACGATGCGACAGCGATGGGCGAGGTGATGGAAGTAGAGGCTCTAGGCTTATGCGAGCTGGGAGGGGGAGGGCCGATGGCAGAAGCAGGTGACAGCACTCTCGGGGGACGAGTTCCCGTCAATCCATCTGGTGGTCTCGAGTCGAAAGGTCATCCAATAGGGGCTACTGGGTTAGGGCAAATTTTTGAGCTTGTTTGTCAGCTCCGTGGAGAGTCTGATGCGCGGCAGGTCGAAGGCGCGCGGGTAGGTATCGCACAAAATGGTGGTGGTATTGTTGGAATCGAAGAGGCTGTGACCTGTATTACGTTATTAGGCACATAGTTCTGAGGTTTTTAATTGATTGACGGAATTTGATGATATGGTTGAGCGAAGGAACGTGAATGTTTTAGAGCTGACTGGAGACTACCTGCCTGATCGGGCGCTTATCGGTGGGAAAGCTTGGTCTATATGCCGAATGAAAAGTCTTGGTCTGCCGGTGCCGCCTGCTTTTGTAGTTACTACAAACGTGTGTAAGGATTATTTGAACTCTGGAGAGCTGTCAGATGCCTTAAAAGATGAGGTTCTAGTTGCTGTAAGAGGACTGGAAGACGCCACTGGAAGATTTTTAGACGGTGAGGAACGACCGCTTTTACTTTCTGTGCGCTCTGGGGCACCAATCTCCATGCCAGGAATGATGGACACAGTACTCAATTTAGGGATGACTTTAGAGACTCAGAAAGCGCTATCACTTGAGTCTGGTAGCGAAAAATTTGCGAAAGACACCCATCTTAGATTTTTGACACTGTATTCTAATATAGTGTTGAAGCAGCCGATCACTCCGGATGCTGAACCGGAAGACATACTTCAGTCGCTGAATAGTGATGGAAACTTCGAGAGTCCTACGGAGCAATTATTCAAAGCAATAGAGGCTGTATTTTCATCGTGGAATTCGCGGAGAGCAAAAAGATATCGTAAGCATAATGACATTTCTGATGAACTGGGAACTGCTGTTGTTGTGCAGGCAATGGTTTTTGGAAATCTTGATCGCCTATCGGGAACAGGAGTGTTATTCAGTCGCAATCCTTTGACAGGCAGTAAAGAGCCTTTTGGAGAATATTTGGCTGGTGCTCAGGGAGAAGATGTGGTCTCAGGCACCCATACACCCGACCCCCTCAGTTGTTTGGCGGAGGATATGCCAGATATCTATGATGAACTATTAAGATCTTCTGAGGTTTTAGAGAATGAAAATGGTGATGTCCAGGACATCGAATTTACAGTTCAGAATGGCGAGCTTTTTTTACTCCAGTCTCGCTCTGCGAAGAGATCTCCTGAGGCAGCGGTCTCCTTTGCTGTGGATATGGTGGAAGAGGGCCGGATATCTTCTGACGAGGCATTATCGCGAGTAACGAGTGAGCAGATGCGCACATTGCTTCGACCCAAGCTTGAAGAGGGTTGTACAATCGACCGATTACCTCTCGCTCAGGGTGAGTCGGCATGTCACGGAGTAAGCCATGGGGTCGTTGTTCTAACTTCTGATCAAGCTGAACTACTGTCCTCTCAAGGTCAGGATGTTGTGCTCGCTAGAGAAACGACCAGTCCAGATGATCTCCATGGAATGATTGCTAGTACCGCAGTTTTGACCGAGACTGGGGGCCTAACTTCACACGCGGCTGTGGTAGGCAGAGCATTAGGAGTTCCGTGTATTGTAGGGTGTGGTTCTGGAAGCTTACTTAAACTTGAGGGGAAGGAAGTCACGGTTGACGCTACATCAGGTAAGATTTTCGAAGGATATTTACCAGTGGTGCAGCCAAAAGAGAGTGATGATCCTCGTTTAGTCAGTATAAAAAGATGGGCAAGTGACCAATGTCCAATTAAAGTGGTGGAGCGATCGAGCGTCGTACCACAAGAGGTTTTCGATTTAGATGATTTGGATGATTGCGACAGTCCGGAAAAGATTCCGTTGTATTTGAAAGGACAAAAGGTTGTATCTGGGAGTGTATTAGACTCCGGAGTTGGTGTTCTAGCGGCGATACAGTGTGGTGTTGAGACTATTGTTACGGATAATCCGCTAGCGGTAACTCTGGCGGCGGTCGAAGCAAATAACAGTAATGACTAAAACTATTTTTATAAAGAAAAAAATATCTGAGGACAAATTTCATGGCTAAGCCTACTTCGGACGATATAAAAACGTTGATTGAACAGTTTGAGCAATCTGACTGGAAGGAAGTACATGTAAAAACTGATTGTTTCGAATTGTATTTGTCTGAAAATCCAAAAAGTTCGGGCCCTCCTTCGGCTGTTACACCTCAATTGACTGCAGCAACTTCCCAAACTATTGATAGCGCTGACACGATTCCGAGCGCTGCGGAACCGACACCTGAGGCGAGTAAAGCCATTCTGCCAGAAGGCATGACTGCCGTAACTGCGCCCAATCTTGGTACATTTTATAGTGCTCCGAAACCTGGTGCACCGCCTTACGTTGAAGTCGGTCAAAATGTTTCAGCAGAGACAGAAGTCTGTTTGATTGAAGTGATGAAATTATTTACACCAGTAAAAGCGGGCGTATCAGGAGTCGTCAGGGAAATTTGTGTTTCTGATGGGCAGATGGTTGAGTATGAGCAGCTTCTTGTTGTCATCGAACCAAGCTGATTTTTACTAATGACAATTAAGCGAGTATTTGTTGCAAATCGTGGAGAAATCGCAGTGCGAATTATACGGGCTGCGCACGCGCTGGGAATAGAAGTTGTGCAAGGTGTTTCTCTCGCTGATAGAGATAGTATGGCACCGAAGCTGGCCGACCGTGATGTAGTTATCGGACCGGCTCAGTCTAAGGATAGCTATCTGGATGTCCGGACTGTAGTGCATGCAGCGAAGTCGACAGGTTGTGACGCGCTGCACCCTGGCTACGGCTTTCTTTCAGAGAGAGCAGAACTGGCGCGCGTTTGCTTGGAAGAAGGTATTATTTTTGTCGGTCCTCAAGCTCAAGTTATCGAAGATTTAGGAGATAAACTTCGAGCGAGGGAAATTGCGGAAGGATCTGGGATTGCCTCAGTACCTGGAAGTGGTCATATCGAGTCCCCAGCTGCTGCGTTAGTGGCAGCTAATGAAATAGGATTTCCTGTGGTTATGAAAGCGTCGGCTGGGGGAGGTGGACGGGGAATGTTTGTTGCCCGAAGCAGCGATGACATTACAGAGTCTTTTGAACGAGCGAGTGGCGAAGCCTTGGAAGCCTTCGGCGACGGGACCCTTTATCTAGAGCGATATATTGAAAATGCGCGACATGTCGAGGTACAGATAGCTGGAGATGGCCAAGGGAATGCGGTGCATTTTGGCGAGCGAGATTGCTCAGTCCAGCGGAGATATCAAAAAGTAGTAGAAGAGGCTCCTTGCGTTTTAATGTCTGATCCCTTGAGAAAAAAACTTCATAAGGCAGCCGTTAAGTTAGTCTCCTCGCTCAACTACTCCAATGTTGGGACGGTAGAATTTCTTTTTGATGTTGAGCGAGATGAGTTCTATTTCATCGAAGTAAATACGCGTATTCAAGTCGAGCATCCAGTTACAGAGCAGGTTACGGGATATGATTTAGTTCAGATGCAGTTTCGCCTCGCGGCGCAAGAGGAAAATGCCCTGCCGGCGCAAGAGGCAATAAGTATTTCAAGACATGCCATCGAGTGTAGGTTGAACGCCGAGGACGCATATAATAATTTTGCTCCAAGTCCAGGTCGCATCACGGAATGGGGTCCCTCGCAAGGTGCTGGCATCAGGGTTGATAGCCATTGTTATACTGGTTACTTGGTACCACCATTTTACGACTCTATGATTGGTAAAATAGTGGTAACTGGACCAGATCGGTTGTCGACCGTTCATCGTCTCCAAACAGCACTTGCGGATTTTCGGATCGAAGGCCTAGTATGTAATTTACCATTGCTTCGGGAAATCGTCGCGCACCCTGATTTTGAGGGTAATAATTTTCATACGCGGTGGTTGGAGCAAGATATGCTCCCAGCGTTTGAGTTGGCAAAAAAATAAAGGATGTAAGGAAGAATGGCACACATAGAATTTCTTGATGAGACAATGCGTGATGGTCAACAAAGTTTATGGGGGATGCGCATGCAAGCAGGTATGGCACTTCCAGTGTCCCCAATCGTTGACCGTACGGGGTACCGAGTGATCGACCTCACTGGCTCGTCCATGTTTGAATGTTTAATTAAGTATTGTCACGAGAACCCTTGGGAGGGTTTAGACCTGCTTGTTAAGTCCATGCCTAATACTCCTATTAGGGGTGGTATGCGATCGAATGCTTCGGTCACTTTTGGTGTGACTCCCGATTCGTTGATGGATGCTTGGATGCGCCAGTTAAATGTCCATGGTGTGCGTAGCTTCTGGATCTACGATGTTCTTTTTAATATAGATAAAACGTTGCGGTTGGCAAAAGTTGCTAAGGAGTTTGGTAGCGAAGTTGCGGGTGCCATTATGTTTACTTTGAGCCCAGTTCATACCGATGAGTATTATGCTGCCAAAGCAGACAAATTATCTGAGTCAGACGACATCGATACTATCTTGTTATACGACACGGCAGGGGTGCTGGAAAAAGAGAGATTGGTTACTTTACTGCCAGCAATTAAATCTAAATCTCGTGGAAAGCCTATCGAATTTCACTCGAACAATTTACTTGGACAATCCGCCAAGGCTTATTTAGACGCTATAGATTTGGGTGTGAGTATATTGCATACCGCTGTTCGACCCATGGCAAATGGACCCTCGGTACCGTCAGTGGAAATAATGGCTAGAAACGTTGAGCTGTTAGGACACACGCATAATTTGGATAGCACTTTATTTGCTCCCGTTGCAGAGCATTTCGAAAAAGTTGGGAAAGCAGCAGGATTTTTAGTCAATCAATCTGCGGAATATGATGTACTTTCTATTCGTCACCAGGTGCCGGGTGGGATGGTTGGAACCTTGAAGGCGCAACTAGTTCAAAATGGTATGAGCGATAGATTAGATGAGGTGCTCCAAGAAACTGCTGCTGTTAGAAAAGAGCTAGGCTACCCTGGGATGGCGACTCCATTTAGCCAGTTGGTTGGTACTCAAGCGGTGCTTAATATCGTTACAGGTAAACGGTACGCATCTATTCCTGATGAAGTAATTCAGTATGCGGCAGGATTTTATGGCGATACAGCTGGTCCTATAGATCAAAATATTATGGACGTTATTATGTCGTCCCCACGTGCGAAAACAGTTGTGGCGAACCCACCCGCACAGCCGAGTATTGAAGAATTACGGAGAGAGTATGGCACTGACGATGACGATGAGCTGATTTTAAGGGCGTTAGTTCCGGGAGAAGGCTTAGAAAAAATGAGGAGCAGTGGGCCGGTAAAAACTACCTATTCATACCTTTCGTCTCCTGAGCTACAGGAAGTATCAAAACTTATGAAACTTTCACAGTCACCAGTCATGCAGATTAGTACCGAAGATCTTCATATATCGTTGAAGCGCTGAAGGTTGTGTCTAGCCGTCGCGCAGTCATAATCGATGCAGTTAGAACACCATTCTGCCGTGGTCGAGAAGGGGGAGGCTTGTCGGGGATCCACCCAGTAGATTTGTATGCTCAAACTTTGTCTGAATTAATTAGTCGGACTCAAGTAGATCCTGCGCTCATAGAAGACGTTATTACGGGGTGTGTTATACAGGTTGCCGAGCAGTCGGGAAATATTGGTAGACAAGCCGCTCTTGCGGCGGGTTTTCCCGAAAGTGTGCCCGCTATCACGCTAGACCGTAAATGTGGCTCTGCTCAGCAGGCCATGGATTTCGCGGCTCAAGGAGTTATATCTGGGGCTTATGATGCGGTTATTGCAGGTGGCGTTGAAATGATGAGTACGGTGCCGATGAGGATTAACCGTATGGGCAAGGATAATGAAGGCGAATTATTTCGGAGCCGTTATCCAGATGGAATGATTCGCCAGGGAGTTTCCGCTGAACTTATTGCGAGCCGTTGGAATATTGCGCGTAAGGAGTTGGATGAGTTTTCGCTGAGATCTCACATCAGAGCCGCAGATGACGCTAGCGGAAGAGCTAAAGATATTGTTTCTATTAACAAGGGGTCGACAGATGATGGCGTCGCATTGGTTTATGATGATGAGGGTATTCGTCCTAATACTAAGCTAGAAACGCTGTCAAATTTAGATACCGTTTTTAAAACCGACGAAATGAGTACTAGGTATCCGGAGATAAGCTGGAGCCTGACTGCTGCAAGTTCGAGTCCAGTTAGTGATGGCGCAAGCGCTTTGTTGATTATGGAAGAACAGTTAGCCATGAGGTTGAACCTAACACCGCGGGCTGCCATAACACATTTCTCTGTAGTGGGAGATGACCCGATAATGATGTTGACTGCGATAATCCCAGCTACTAAGAAGTTGTTGAGAAGGTGTGCTTTACGCTTATCTGATATCGACGCATACGAAGTTAATGAGGCGTTTGCCTCAATTCCGTTGGCGTGGCTCAAGGAGTTAGATGGAGATCCTGAGAAGCTCAATCAGTATGGAGGTGCGATCGCATTGGGTCATCCTGTAGGCGCCTCGGGGGGACGTTTGATCGCGAATATGATGAGAGTACTTGAAGATACGAAGGGCAGATATGGTCTAATAACAATGTGTGAGAGTGGGGGTATGGCGAACGCGACTCTTATCGAGAACTTGACCTAGGCTTGAGTCTTTTTGTTCGTTGATAACTGTTTGAAATAAAGGAATGAGATTATGCCTGATAGAATGACAGATAAGGTCACTATTATTACCGGAGCTGGAACGGGGATAGGCCGAGCTTGTATGGAGCTTTTTGCAGCGGAAGGTGCGAAGGTCGTTGGTTGCGGTCGAAGAGAGAATATGTTGCAGGAAAGTTTAGATATAGTTTCTGAAAATCGGGGTGAGGGGCATATAGTTGCCGCAGATCTATCTAATCTAGAAGATGCGCAGAACGTAATTAGTAAAACAATATCTCTTTACGGAAGGATTGATTGTTTAGTGCACGCCGCGAGTGTAGGTTGGAGTTGGAGCCACACTAGCGAAGATTCGATGAATGATATAGCAAACACTCCGCCAGAAAAATGGCATGAGGTAATCGGAATAAATTTAAACGCTTGTTATTATATGTGCCACGGTGTTTTGCAGCATATGTTAGAAGCGGGTCAAGGTTCGATCGTAAACGTGGCAAGTATTTCGGGGATGGTAGGTATGCAATCAGCCCACACCTACTGCTCGGCTAAAGGCGGCGTAATAAACTTGACGCGCGCTATGGCAAACTCGTATGGAAAGCTCGGCGTCAGGGCCAACTGCGTATGTCCTGGCTATACTGATACACCCATGATCGCCGATGTCATGAATATATTTGATGATGAAGTGTTAGCAGATAATCTCACGCCGATGAGTCGCGCGGGGACTCCTTTAGAAATGGCCTATGGCTGCCTTTACTTAGCATCTGACGAAGCAAGCTACTGCAATGGTGTGATTTTACCGATTGATGGCGGCACTGTCGCTCGACAATAGCATTAGGCACACGGTTGAATCCGCAGGGGTTGTCGGTTTTTGGATCTCAATCGATCGGCTCAAAAACCTCGCCGTTGTAGAAGAGTAGATTTCCTTCGCTGATATCATGCCACAGTCCGTGGATGGATAATTTGTCAGTTCTTACGGCATCCTGTACAAACGGAAATGTCATCAAATTTTCTAGCGACATAATGATGCCTTCGTGCTCTAGTGCCCGCAGTTGTTCGTCTTTACTTTTAGAATGATCAACGCGTTCATAAGCCGGGCGCAACAAATTGACCCACCGACCCACAAAACTCGTTTCTAGCTCGAGTTCAGGAGCATTGCCGGAACACATTTGCTCGCACCCTTTTACACCACCACAATTAGAGTGTCCTAAAACTATGATATGTGAAACATTTAGAGCAGTGACCGCGTATTCAATTGCAGCAGACGTGCCATGATTATCATCAGATACCTTGCAAGGGGGGACTAGGTTAGCTATGTTTCGATGAATGAAAAACTCACCTATATCTGACTTGAATATGGATGTGGCGTGTACTCGGCTGTCACAGCAGGATATCACCATCGCTACGGGCGATTGGCCACACTTAACGAGGCGTCGGTACAGGGGCTGTTTTTCTGGGAAAGTAACTTGTCTCCAATCTAAATAGCGAAGTCTTAGGTCGGCAGGGAGCGGCGAGGCTATATTCATGTGTTCCTCGAATTGTTATTAGTACTAAGATCTTAGTCTGGTCTTAGGTAAAAATCTAGGCCAATATCGATTCCCGCCACGTGCTTTATTAGCAAAAAACTTTCCGCGCACGACACCGCCTGTTGTTTTTAATGGGCCGTGCCGGAATGACGAACTTTAAATTATTCAACGCCGTAGCAAGTATTTTACGCAGGAGAGTTACTATTAAAGATATCCCAATGCATTTTCCAAGTTTTTCCTTCTTTTTTCCATACGACCACGTAATCTAAAGTATCAATGACTTTTCCCTTAGGTCCTTTTAAGCTGGCAACTCCTGTTTCTATTGCTGTTCGGCCCAACTTTTCAACTTCTAACGTTCTTAAATTAACAGACTTTACGCCCATTTCGAGGATACCTTGCCAAAATTTAGCAATGGCTTTTTTACCTTTTATAGCCTTCATATTAGGCGCCATTAATTTAGGCTTGACTGAATAACACCCAGAGATACCTTGGGAGTCCCCAGCTTTTAAAAAGTCACTAAGCATTTTATTCGCTAATTTAATTTCTTCTAGGATATCCATTATTTTTTCTCCGCTTTATATTTTTCTATTAATGAGGACCTAAGGTGGGGTAATTAAGTTAGGGTCCGATGACTTCTAAGATATCGTTTAGTTCTTTGATCGTAAAGTCAGGAGTTACGTTTTTCACGCCACTCTGCAGAGGTGGCGGCATTCCCCCATCAGTTATTAGGGCTGTTAACATTCCTAAACGAGAGGCACCTAAAATATCATGCTCCGGCGAGTCACCGACAAACAAGACTTCTTTTTCACGCAAATTTGCTAGTTCTAGTGCATGGCGAAATATTTTTTGATCAGGTTTACAGGATCTAACTTTTTCAGAACTAGTCCAGTGGTTCAAATATTTGCTTAACTGATCTCTTGCGATAAGAGGTTCGAGCATGTCTTGATCGATATTCGATACTATAGACACGTAGACTCCCATATTTTTGAGGGTTTTTAGTAAGGAAATGCAATCAGTTTTGAGTTCTAAACAGTCTACGATACACTTTCGATGACTATGAATGTACCAGTCATTTAATTCACCTTTTTCGATGCCGCCAAGAAGTTCTATAAACGACTTAAAAACTGCTAGAAAAAAAGATTCATGTAGATAGTAGCTCTTACAAGAATATTCCTTGATGGTTAAATTCGTTGCCTCCAAGTAGGCATTCTTAACCTGATCTTTGGACGCAACGACTCCAACCTTTTCTAATGCTTTGTGAAGCAAAGGTGCGGTGGCAGTCGGAACATTTTTATAAGTATATAGCGTGCCCCCTAAATCAAAAAAAACGCCTTTAATCATTCTAGAATGGTCTTCAAAGAGTCGTTCCATTTTTCATCAGTAAAGTTCATTTTGATAGTCGTCACTGAAATTTTATTGCGCGCAATTGCGGATAAGTCAGTTTCTGGTAACTCATTGCCCTGGATATGATTGATACGTACCCAGTAGTAAGGCTGGTTACGCGCGTCCACCCTTGGCTCAATAGTGAAACTTCCAGGCGGTCTATGTCCTTGACTGGTGACTTCTATTCCAGTAGTTTCCTCTCCAGAACAGTCCGGAAAGTTGATATTAATGAGCGAATCTTTAGGCCAATCTTCTAATTTGACTAGTTTATGTACTAGCTTTTGGGCGTGTTCTTTCGCCGAAAGGAAGTCGGTCGTTCCGCGGGGCGGCCTAACTTGAGAAAGGCTTATTGCAGGAATCCCCATTAGGGTTGCTTCCATGGCAGCAGCTATAGTCCCTGAATAACTAACATCCTCTGCTAAATTAGCTCCACTATTTATACCTGATAAAACGAGATCTGGGAATTGGCCTTCATCCATAAATTGCCATAAACCCATTAGTACGCAATCTGTGGGAGTGCCATCCACCTCGAATTTTTTTTCGCTTAGCTTTTTACTTCTGATTGGATTAGACAAAGAAATTGAGTGTCCAGCACCACTTCGTTCACTGGAGGGCGCGACGACCCATACATCTGAACACAAACTTAGTGCTATAGACTCCAAAAGTTTTATTCCTGGCGCGTCTATCCCGTCATCATTAGTTACCAGTATTCTGTTGATTACTTTGCTCATTTCTGGTGGGGTATCCTCCAATTTATTTAGCCATTAATATTTGAGCTTTTTTATTGCTGCCGCCCAAAAATCGGGGCGCTTCTCGATAGAACTCAATAAGATCACGCTTAATTTCTTCACTAGCAGGATTCAAGTTATGCGCCTTTTCAAACGTTTTTCGGGTTTTTTTTGCATAATTGATCGCTTTCAACCAACCAGAATTTTGAGCTAGCCGTCCGTAACTTTTCCCGAGCATGTAGAGCGCTTCTACACAGTCTGGTTTTATCAAGATGATTTCTTCGTACAATGAAATCGATTCATTATAATTTTTTTCCTCGTAATATCGTTCGGCCACAGTTAGTTTTTCAGACAATTTTAGAGAGTTCGTGTTGTCATGGTCACAAGCTTTTAATGATGCGATACAGTTGATGAGCAAAATCAGAAAAAAACTCGTGGGTAAGACCAATCCTTTGTCCAGCAAAAATTTATACCTGGTCACATTTTAGTTAAAATGATTCTGCCATTTTTTTAGCATCTACGGCTAAAGCTTCTTCCATAACTGTCACGTCATCAGGAGCAGCTAATGTAGGCGCAATTACCAGACGTTCCACGTCAGTGAGCCCGATGAAGGAAAGCCAGCCCTCAAACGCCGGCTTTTGCAGATCGAATGCCTCGGTCTCACTTCCCACGTCATAAGCACCACCTGTTGCGTAGATCGCAAGTACTTTCCCTTGTACAAGGCCTGTGTAGCCGCTATCGGGAGAGAATGACCACGCTAAGCCAGGTTGAGTGATCACGTCAATATAATGTTTAAGCACGTAAGGCAAACCAAAGTTCCACATAGGCACTGAGAATATATATTTGTCAGCTTCATTAAATGTGGCAAAAATCGATTCTATTTGTTTCCATGCGGACTTCTCGGAGTCACTCGGATCTGCCCCATGCATAATACTGTATTTGGCATTGAGCTTTTCATCATTGAATGCAGGTAGATCTGTAGACCATAGATCTATCGTTTGGATAACATCTTCAGGGTGATACTCCGTATAGCTTTCGATAAATATAGAAGCAAGTTTAGATGAATGCGATCGCGACTTACGTGGAGAAGCTTCGATATAAATAACTTTTGACATTAATTATTCCTCTTTCTAACGGTTAGTTGTTCGTTGACGCGCTCGAGCCCAATTTATATCGAAAGATTCTACGGTATCAAGCAGAGCTGTAATTTTACTCCATTTCCAAATATTGTTTTCAAAAATATATTCCTCTTCGTACCTGCCAGATATTATTCCACTACCTACTATTTTCAGCTGATTTTCCGGCTGAAAAACCACTGGACAGTCGAGGTACCACACAGCAGATGCTTTATCGGAATGCAGTGTAATTATCTCATTTGTCACTCTGTGCTGGCTATATGCTAAGACCGATGGGACGTGTTCGAATAGAAACGTCTCGACTTCACTCCGACCACGCATGATAGGAAAGCCTGAGAAGTCCGCAATTACATCGTTAGTAAGATGCATTGAAACTTGTTCCTGAGGTTCTCTGTCACCTGATATTATTTTATCGATACAAAGACAGTAAGTGTTATGCTTGAGGTGTCTGATCGCATCTTTTTGTTCTAGACTCCTGAGTCTCTCTTCTATTTCTTTCACTGACTCGTCCTCTCTTTAATTTTTAACAATGTGTAGTTCTTGTGCCGCGCAATATTCAATGTGATTAATTATTCGATCTAACGCCTCTTTGAGTCTAGCATGCGACTGAGCAAAGCATAGACGAATATATTCATCGTTTCCTGGGCCGAATGTATATCCAGGTGCAACACCTACGTTTTCTTTACGCAATAAACTATTTGCAAACTCCTCGCTTGATGATAGACCAATAATTTTCGGGAAAGCATAAAATGCTCCGGTAGGCGTAGTCAGCTGTATTAACGGGTGGTTACCTAATTTTTCCATGACGATATCCCGACCGATTGCGTAATTTTCTCTGAGCTGTGAGATGATATTTTCTCCTTCTACTAACGCTTTTATTCCCGCACTCTGAATAAAAGTGGGCGCACTGGTGTTATAGCACTCGGACAATGTTGCCATTTGTTCGGAGATACTTGCAGGAGTGATCATCCACCCTAGTCGCCAACCAGTCATTGCATAGGCCTTAGAAAATCCGTTTACAATGATCAACGGGTCCGTCTCTGAGGCTATTTCGAGGAACGAAGGGGCAACATTAATATCGTAGGTAGTCCGGTGATAAACTTCATCGGCTATTATGGTGATCTGCCTACTCCGGCAGAATTCTAACAACTCGTTTTGGTGTTCTCGCGACATGACCCAACCGGTAGGATTACTTGGACTATTAATATAAATTGCTCTAGTGTTTTTTCTCACTGATTTTTTGATATCCTCTATCACTAACTGCCAACCATTTTTCGTCTGTAGTTGGCGTACACAGCTGTACTCGGCTCCGGTCACCTGTATAGCCCGGTCAATATTTGGCCAGTGTGGGCTGACTATCAGCGCGTGATCTGATTTGCTCAGAGTCATTTGGCACGCAAGTGTAATCGCGGACATGGATGATCCCGGAACTGTTATCCGTTCATCCTCGACATCAATATTGTAAATAGAGTGAACATAGTCTGAGATAGCAGCCCTTAATTCTACTTTTCCCCTTGTATGACCGTAGAAGGTTTCGCCCGAGTCCAATGCTATTTTTGCTTCATTGCGAATTAATGCTGGTGTTGCTAGATCTCCTTCACCAAACCAAAGCGGGATGACGTCGGGGTCGCCTAAACGTTGGAACGCAGTTTTTGTAATCCCGTTTTGTTTTAGCCTAAGAAATTCAGTTTTGAACATATGCTGTATTCCGAGAAATTAAAGAAAATTGATTGGTGAAAGTACATCGATAATCCTATACCCTTTTATCCTATTGAGACAGATTTTCAGGAGATGGTTGTAACGTGAAGCTGCTATTGAAGCGTTTGCATTGCACTTATGTTGCGCGAGTGGATGATTTTGATTTATCCCGTAGACTTCAGGCTACTGAAATAAATGCACTTAGAGATGCGTTAGACGAATATTCGATTTTAGTTTTCAGACAGCAAGTACTGACTGACCAGCAACAGCTTGAAATCGCAAACTCCTTAGGTGGTAGTCTGCACAGAAAAACGGGGATAGCGACGCTAGGTCCGAATCGTTTCGGTGACGAGGCACTAACAGATATTTCAAACATTGATAATAATGGAAAGATATTAAGTAAAGACGACAGACGTCGCCAGTACGGGCTCGCTAATCGACTATGGCATACTGACGCATCATTTCAGTGTCCTCGCGGGCGCTACTCCATGCTATCTATGAAGAGGTTTCCCGCATCAGGTTGCGAAACACAGTTTTGTAATTTATATGAAGCATATCAAAAGCTGAATAGGCCACTGCAGCAGAAGGTTAGTCGATTAGTGGCACACCATTCAATCGTACATTCTAGAGAATGTTTAGGTTTCACGTTTTCTGATGCTGAGAAAAATCGATTGAAAGGAGCTCAACACCCTCTCGTATTTATGAATCCAACTACTGGTAAAAAAGCTCTTTATATCGCGGCACATGCCTCTCACATTTTAGGATGGGACATTCCAGATAGTCGTATATTTCTCATGGATTTGATTGAGCATTCGACTCAACCTGAATTCGTATATCGACATGAGTGGCGACCGGATGATTTCGTTGTGTGGGACAACCGAGCAACTATGCATCGTGGCATAGTATTTCAAGAAGAAACTGAAGAACGAGAAATGCGTCGCGTGACTACTCTAGATGACTGATTTTTAGCCTCAAAGATTTCAGTCTATTATTGCAACAGCCCGAGTCCAGCCAGCTGACGCACCTTTAATTTTCACTGGAAAACAACTGATTGTAAAACCTTTAGATGGAACTGATTCAAGATTATGTAACTTTTCTAGGTGACAGTACCCAACCTCTCTACCAGCTTTGTGACCCTCCCAGATCAGGTCGCTATTACCTGTCTCAGCGTACTTATCTTTGGTATGGATAAATGGTGCGTCCCAACTCCAGCCATCCGTTCCAGTTAGTCGAACGCCTTGCTCAAGCAAATATAAGGTAGCTTCTCTACCCATGCCACATCCACTCGAGACATAATCATCGTCCCCATATTTTTCCCCCGCCGCAGTATTAACTACCACTATTTCTAACGGGCTTAGTGTATGCTTTATCCGATCCAGCTCATCTTTTACGTCCTTGACAGTTACTACGTAACCGTCAGCGAAGTTTCTGAAATCGAGTTTTATCGCCGGCTGAAAGCACCAATTTAAATCTACTTCATCAATAGATATTGCTCTTTCACCCTGATTCATAGTCGAATGAAAGTGATAAGGCGCATCCAGATGCGTGCCGTTGTGGGTCATTAATTTAATCCATTCGATAGCCCAGCCCTCACCTTCAGGTAAGTCTTTTTCTTCGGCTCCAGGAAAAAATTTTATTACGTCTTTAGCTGAATCTTTATGCGTTATATAGTCGATATGAGGTTCATACCCAGGAGGATCTGACTTAACATCGTTTTCCAAAGGTATTGATATGTCGATAATTTTTCTAGCCATTGATATCTCCTTTTATTCCATCGCTTTTTCTATCATTTCTTTCACCTTGAATGGCGAAAGAGGGCAAGACATCACTTTAACGTTGTGAACACGGAGAGCATCTTCAACCGCGGCCATTAAAACTGTACTTGTTGCGATGCTGCCGTCTTCACCTGCACCTTTTGCTCCAACAGAGGTAGATGGAGATTTGCTTACGAGATGATCGATTTCTATCTCAGGTGCGGCCCAAACGGTCGGCATTCCATACTCTTTTAACGTATTTGCGAGAGGCTTTCCTTCATCATCATATTCTAAATTTTCGTAAATAGTACCGCCCAACTGCTGGACAATGCTTCCTTTAATCTGTCCTTGCAGGATGAGTGGATTAAGAATAACCCCGTGATCTGCAACCATCCAAATTTTCTTCACGTCAACTTTCCCAGTTTCCACGTCCACTTCTACGAGGGCCCCTGCCGCTCCATTCGCGTGAGCGGGATAGAATTGCATACGTCCGAGATCATCTGGTTTCCAATTGACTTGAGGATGTCGGTACACCCCTAAGGCTTCAAGCAGGGGGCTATCTGCATCGGCAAGAATGATTTCTGCCCCGGGTTGCACGTATGCCGCGAAAGCTAGTTCCTTGAAGGATATCGCCAGCTCAGATTTAAGACAGCTGATGATGCCGTTTTTTATTGTGACTTCACTCGGGTCACTTTCAAATATCACCGAAGCGCCAATTTTGATTCTAGGAAGTAATTTTTCGGTGGCGTTGATAATCGCTCCTACTGCAAACATTGCACCTCGACTTGAAAAAGTGCCAGAACCGAATGGGGAGGCTTTGGTGTCACCCCAACTAACGGTGACATCTTCAATGCCGCAACCCAGTTGGTCAGCGCATACTTGAGCATAAACAGTCTCGATCCCTTGTCCTAGACTCTGTATGCCAGTAATTACATGTACGGAGCCATCCGCCGCGATTCTTAGCGTAATTGATTCGTAATTTTGTGATGTACTGCCGGGAAAAGTAGCGCCCGCTGGTTCTATATAGGGGACTAATGCCAATCCCAGATGCCGTCCTTCACGAAGAGCATTGGCTTGCTCCTTTCTTAATTCAGGCAACTTCATGTTTTTAGCTAATTTTTCTAGACATTCTCGTAAGGTGCCATTTTCTATGATAGGGCCAGTGACTAACTGAAATGGGTATTTCGTGAGCAAGTTTCGTTTACGTATTTCTACGGGATCTATTTCTAATTTATCAGCGGCTTGGTCTAACAGGCGCTCAATCAGCATATTAGCAAGATCTTTTCCGTAGCCTCTGTAGGCATTGTACGGTCCTTTGTTTGTGACTACACAGCGTATGTTCGTTCGATAATTTTCGATAGTGTAAGGACCCGGTGCATAATTTCCGCCATTAAGTGGCATACCTATTCCACAACCTCTTTCTGCACCATCACAACCCATGTCAGCGACTATGTCAGTCTCCATCGCGATCACCGTCCCATTTCGATCAAACGCCGCGCGCGAGGTTGTATGATAGTCACGCGCTCCAGGCCCAGCATGCATCCAACCGGTCCGTGTCTCACTCCATCGGACAGGCTTGTGGCAGAGCATAGTGCCCAGCACTGCAAAATATTCCGAATCGACCGACAATTTTGCCCCAAATCCTCCGCCTACATCACCTGCAAGTACCTCAATTCTACTTTCAGGGATGCCAAAAACCTGACCAATAGCCATTCTCATTTGGTGAGCAATCTGTGTAGAAGCTCGAATAATCAAATGATCTTCGTCTTTGTCGTAATCAGCTCTTGCCACTCTGGTTTCCATGGGCATTGCACTGTATCGGTGTGATCCAATTTTTTCTTCTATCACGAGATCTGCAGAGTCAAATACAGTATTTACTTCACCATGTTCGAAACGCACTTCGACTTGGGTGTTTGTTTTCCACTCGGGGTAAAGCAGTCTTTCAGGTTCATCAATAGCGGAGATTATCGCGGTAGGGTCGGTATTAACCGGCAGGTCCTCGTATTGTATTTTTATACTTTCGGCGGCATCCTCTGCGATATACGGATCATCAGCAATAACCAGTACAACCGGCTCTCCATAAAAAACTACTTTATCAACGGCGAGCGCGTAGCGTTTTGGAAGTTTTAAATCTAGTAATTCCATTGTAGGCGCAAGTGGCTGCCAATATTTTTTTGCTTCTGCTCCGGTTATTACTCGACGTACACCAGACATTTTTTCTGCAACTTGTGTATTGATGTTTAAAATTTTCGCGTGAGCCTTAGTCGAACGAGCCACGGCTGCATGCAGGTCTCCATGCTCACCATAATTATCAACAAAGCGTCCTTTCCCGGTAACTAACCTTTTATCTTCGCGACGTTGTAATGGCTTACCAATCCAGCTATCACTCTGAACAAGCGAAGATTCACTTTCTGCCAAAGGCTCCGCTTGTCCGTTTGCAACTTTTATGGCGTGGACAATATTGTTATAGCCGGTACATCTGCAAATATTGCCTGCGATACCATTTTTTATTTCTTCGTCTGTTAGAGTTTTGCCAGAATTTTTTGTCAGTAGATTCGCCGCACTCATGATCATGCCTGACGTACAGTATCCGCATTGCAGAGCATGACAGCTGGCGAATGCTGCTTGAACCTTTTTTGTGATCTCCGATAAATCGGACCCTTCTATTGTCGAAATGCTTTTCCCGTTAGCTCGGACAGCTGGGATCATGCAAGATTTTACTGTTCGTCCATCCATCTCAATCGTACAGCTGCCGCATGCACCTTCCTCACAACCGAACCGAACGCTTTTTATTGAGGCCTTATCGCGCAAAACATCAGTAAGCAGTTCTCTCGGGGTCACATTAGCCGTGTGACTTTCGCCATTCAGTTGAAACGAAATGCTATGACTGGACACTATAATTGCTCACCCACAATAGGAAGAGCCCTTTTCAGCAAGACGCGGACTAACTCCAATTTATATCGGCTTGAGCCAAATTGGTCGGTTGCAAACTGATTCGCATAGTTTTCGAGGGTTAATATAATTCTATTCAAAATAGAATCATTATTTTTCACATTGTCAGTATGTTCCAGAGTGGCGACTATTGGAGTAGTGCACGTTCCGCCTATTGCTGCAGTCAGACCTTCTCGGTTATTGACCACACATATGTTCACAAGAGCAAGATCATTGGGCTGTCGGGAAAATTCATCATAAATTCCCACATCACCTGAATTTCTAGGTATAAGGATAGAGCTGACTAATTCGTCGTCTAGACAATTTTCTTGAAATCCAGTAAAAAAATCTCTGATTGGAATAGATCGTTCAAGCCGCTTTTCATTTACCACTTTAATCTCTGCTTGACTGGCTAAAAGTGCTATGGACATGTTCGCGCGTGGGTCTGACCAACAAACATTACCCACTAGGGTTGCGAGATTTTTTACCTGAGTATCGCCAAGTTTTGACGCCGCCGTGTGAAGCCATGGGAGTTCCTTTTCTATCACGGCGCAATTGAGTAGTTCACTAATTGTGGTGAGAGCACCTATTTGGATAGCATCAACTGCGACTAGTATATCGTTACTGAAGGACTCAATTTTTTCCAATGACACGAGGCATGGAGTATCAATCTGTCGCATGCGCAGAGCTGGCATCAAGTTTTGCCCTCCTGCGATGGGCATTCCATCTTTAAGATTGACAAATGCTTGCGTCAGATTGGTCGGTTCTTCAAAGGTATATGGCGCAGGTCTCATTGAGTTGGTGCTCCCTCAATTCTGTGTTTACAGATATTTTAGTAACAGTTGTAAAACTATAACAGTAGTCTACGTTAAACTATAGAAATGTAATGTCAAACCCGTTAACATTTTTTTAAGATAGAACTACAGACTAGGGGTGTGTTTAATGCCTACCTGTTCAACAATAAGATTGTTACTAATAGTAAATATATCGAAAAATTAACGGGCAAAATCGATTTAAAATGGTGATAAATTATGAGTATACCTAACTTAAAGACTTTCGGTTTTTCTGAAGATTATCAAGCGGTTTACGATCTTGCTTACAGATATTCACGTGAAGAACTTTATCCTTTGTGCGGTAAAATGGATGATGAGGAGTGGTTTCCAGAGGACGCTTTCAGGAAGCTGGGAGATCAGGGTTTACTTGGAGTCACAATTCCAGAGGAATACGGAGGTTCTGGACTGGATGTTCTCGCTCAATGTTTTATATGTGAGGCTGTCGCGTATTGGAACCATACTCTCAGTGCATCATTGCTCGCTAGCGACAATCTCTGCGTTCACAATTTAGTGAAAAACGCTAGTGCGCTTCAGAGGGCTGAATATTTGCCGAGATTTTGTGATGGTACCGCAATTGGTGCATTGGGCATGACAGAACCTGGTGCTGGATCAGATGCTCTTGGCAGTATGGCAACAACAGCGCATCGAGATGGCGATGATTATATTTTAAACGGTAGAAAGTTGTTCATTACTAATGGCCCAATTGCTGATGTCTTATTAGTTTATGCGAAAACTGATTTAGAGAAGAAACAACACGGCATATCTTCCTTTATCGTGGAAAAGAATTTTGAGGGTTTTTCCGTAGCGCAAAAGCTTGACAAAATGGGTTGGCGCGGTAGTCCGACGGGAGAATTAGTTTTTGATAATTGCAGAGTGCCTGCTGGCAATTTAGTTGGAGAAGAGAATAAAGGCAATGTGGTAATGATGAGTGGTCTTGATGTTGAACGCGTTATAGGAGCATTTTTCTGCATAGGTATTGCTCAGAGGGCGTTAGACCTAGCCGTTGAATATGCAGTACAACGAAAACAGTTTGATAAACCAATTGGCGGCTTCCAATTGGTTCAAGGAATGTTAGCTGATATGTATACGGATTTAGAGAGTTTGCGTGCACTCACCTATCAATTAGGGAGAGAAATCAAAGATATTTCGGTTGATGAAGCGGGGCGTGGCGGCATACATAAGCGTTCTGCAGCGGCATTACTTTGTGCTGGTAGAACTTGTATGAAAATATTAGATTCAGCCGTACAAATTCATGGTGGCATGGGGTGTATGCGTGAAAGTGAGGTAAATCGGCTTTATCGTAGTGGTAAAATTATGGAAATTGGCGCAGGGACCAACCAAGTGCGCCAAATTATTATAGCGGGCGAATTGTTAAAAGAGTCGGCAGCTTAGATTCAAGAGAAGCATCGTGAATGTGTGATAGGTACTTTCTTGGGTGATTAATTTTCATGTGGTAATTCTTTTCCAAATTAAAGTGTGAACAGATTTCTGGCCGTCTTGACCTCTCATAGGAGGCGTTTTTAAAATGAGGTTTTTTTCAGTCATTTCGAAATAGCGCACTTGGTCATTACCTGGCCAACTAGGTGCCGATGCACCTTTGACGTGGTGAGTTACTTTTCCTTGATCTGCATCGATTGTGTAGGTGCCAAAATAACTTGTATATTCTTGAAAGGCTTTACGATATTCAGGATCACTCACTTCTGCAGGATTCTTTGACGTAAAAGGTTCTCGATCAGCTGACATCAATTGGGCCGCCATATTGCCAAGGACATCATAGTTTATTCTGCCGATCACATTTTTTCCTAAGGGGAATGCTATTTTCACGCCTTCTTTTTCGGAGAAACTATCCTCTAATTCCCAAGTGCCCGCAAACTCTTTAACAAAGCTTTCCATAATTTTTGACCTATAATTATTAGGACTCGAGTATAACCTAACTGCAGTTGGTTGGTGCGACCGCGTATATTATTTTAGTTTGTCAGTAGATTTTTTATAGTAATCGCGGCTGATCCTGAGTGGTGCTCGATTGTATGAAATTAGACGCGCCGATTCCTATGAGACGGTAACGTAGATTTTTTGGCAAACGCGATTTATATAGTAAGTGCTGCACTATCATTATTAACTCATCGAGAGAGTGTACTGGGCGGGGATTTGTTTTGCTACGAGTGGTATTTTTAAAGTCATGGGTTTTCAATTTCAGATAGAAGGTATTAGCTTCTAAGTTTTTTGAACTCAGTTGGTACCAAATTTTTTCAACTAGTGGAAGAACTTCTGGCTCGATTTGCTCGAGCGTTTTGTCTTGCTCAAAAGTAGTTTCGCAGGATAGTGATTTCCTGACCCGATTATTATTTACAGGGCTATAATCAATACCTCGCGCAAGATTAAAAAGACGCTTGCCAAACTTGCCGTACCAGCTTACTAGTTGCGCCTCTGAGATACATGCTAGTTCAGATACGATGTGTATATGTCTAGTTTTTAGACTAGCTTCAGTCGCTGGACCTATTCCAGGTATTTTACGAACAGGCAGAGGGCTTATGAAACGTAGAACGTCTTTTGGCTTCACTACGTAGATGCCGTCTGGTTTGTTCCAGTCTGAGGCTATTTTAGCAATAAATTTATTTGGTCCTACCCCGGCAGACGCATTTAGATCTGTGACTTGTTTTATTTCTGTTTTAATCCGTTGTGCTAGCTCTGTCGCAGATGGTATTTCTAGTTTATTTTTTGTGACATCTAAATAGGCTTCATCCAATGATAGTGGCTCAATGAGGTCTGTATATTTGCTATAAACTAATTTTACTTCGTCAGAGATTTGACGATATAAGTCGAACTGAGGTGGAACAAAAATTCCTTTAGGACAAAGCTTTTTAGCGCGAGAAGCAGGCATTGCCGAGCGGACCCCAAAAGAGCGCGCCTCATAAGAGGCCGCGCATACAACCGATCTGTTACTTGGCCAAGCAACTATGACTGGCCTGCCGATTAAATCCGGCTTCTCTCTTTGTTCCACCGAGGCGTAGAAGGCATCCATGTCTATGTGGATAATTTTTTTCAGCGAGTACTCGTCACTGGTTAGTGGCATATTAAGTATTCAACTTGTCTTAACTAAGTCCCGCAGCTTAAATCGCTGAATTTTCCCCGTGGCAGTTTTGGGTAATTCATCCACAAACTCTACCCATCGTGGATACTTGTAGGGAGCTAGACTGTGTTTTACATACTCTTTTAATTCGTTTTCGAGTGATACTGAGGCATTGCTCACATTATTTAATACGACATATGCTTTCGGCTTCACTAGTCCCTCTTTATCTTTTTTAGCTACTACAGCTACTTCCAAGACGGCCAGATGCGTCGTGAGAGCATTTTCTACTTCAGTTGGAGACACATAAATCCCCCCCACTTTCATCATATCGTCGCTGCGTCCGCAGTAAACATAAAATCCCTCATCGTCGATTTCATATTTATCCCCAGTTCGTGTCCACTCACCTTGGAACGTAGTACGAGATTTTTTTTGATTATTCCAGTACATGAGAGCGGCACTTTCCCCTCTGACATAAAGCTCTCCTATTTCACGCCGACTCACTTCTGTACCACTTTCATTAAGTATTTTTAACTCGTATCCATCGAGAGGCGTTCCAGTAGTTCCGTATTTATACGAATCTTCTTTATTCGAGAGAAAGATGTGCAACATTTCTGTCGAACCAATACCATCAAGAATTTTTACCCCGAGTTGTGCTTCCCACCTTGTAGCAAGGTCAATTGGAAGTGCCTCGCCGGCAGAGGTGCATAAGCGAAGCGAGAGATTTTTTTTGCTCGGGAAATTTTCATAGTTTAACAATGCTGCGTATAAGGTTGGCACTCCAAAGAATACAGTCGGACTATATTGGATCAGACGCTGTATGACGGACTCTGGCGTCGGTCTCTCCGCCATTAATACGGTGGTGGCCCCCGCACTAAGCGGAAAGGTCAAAGCGTTACCTAACCCGTAGGCAAAGAATAATTTTGCAGCAGAAAACAAAATATCATTAGCGTTTATTTTTAGCACAGGATCAGCATAGTTTTCGACGGTTGTTCGAAAGCTTGAGTGTTTGTGGACAGTCCCTTTTGGCCGTCCTGTTGAGCCAGAAGAATACAACCAGAAGCAAGCCTCATCTTTATGAGTTTCTTCATGTAATAAAGACGGCTCATGACTGGAGACTAATTCGCTAAGCTCCTCTCCTGGCCCTGAGAAAATGATTTTCTCTAACGTAGGTACATCTTCTATTAATGATGCAAATTGGTTTGCTAGAGACCTGTCTACAATCGCGATACGTGCTCTACTATCCTTTAGCATATACGCGTAATCATCTTTAGTCAGAACTGTATTAGTGAGTATTGGTATTATTCCCTTGAATATACATCCAAGAAAGGTGGAGGGTAACTCGAAGCTATCCAACATGCATAGAAGCACTCGCTGCTCCCTGTGGAGCCCAATTGCTTGCATAACTGAGGCAGTTCTCTGCACTCTTGTTTCCAAGTCGCTAAAGGAATATGAGCCTACATCATCGATGTACGCGATTTTATCTGCCAAGCCATTTGAGGTGTTCTTACTTACCAGCTCTGCTGCTGCATTATACGAGCTCATCATTCAGAATTCCGGCGCTAATGTTAAGCGCATGCCTTCCAGGACTGGCGTAAACTCAATTTGACAGGCAAGTCTTGAACTATCTTGGTACGAACCAGAATCTTCTACCATTACTTGCTCATCGTCATCACGTGTTCCACTTTTTGTAATCCAGTCTTTCGCCACATAAACATGACAAGTAGAGCAAACACAGACCCCTCCGCAAATTCCTTCGATAGGTAAGCCTCCGTCTCGAAGGATCTCCATTAAATTTTCTCCTTCCTGTGCTGCGATCTCGTGCTCTAATCCATCTCTGTCGGTAACATATATCGTACCCATAATTAAAACCTCACATACTCAAAGTCTATAGCTTGGTTATTAATACCAATTCTCGGCGGCGCAATCCAGCTGGCAAACTTTCCGGGTTCTGTTACTTGGATCATCAGCGATTTCACATATTCATGATCCTGTTCCGAAGGTAGCCAGCTGGGGCTGTTTTTGAACCAGTCCTCCTCCGTCATAGTAACCCCTTCAGGACTAACATTCGCTTTTGCAAAAAAACCTATCTGACGGTGAAATGCTCTATGAGGTAGGGTGATCTCAAAATCAATTCCTGCATCTTTGATCAGCTTGTTCCAGCGATTGACGCCACGCTGACAGTCTTTTATGTAATCGTCACGAAGTCGCTCGTTTATGGAGTTAAGTGCCGGTACTTCTTCTTTTTTTAGCATGTTATTAGCGAAAGTAGTTATCTCGTAAGGCTCATCTTTTAGTGAGTGGTCATCTTTAATAAATTGTTCTTGGTAACGACCTTTTAATCCTTGCGTGAAATAGTTTGCGGCATTAGTAGATAATTCTGCACCAAATAGATCTTCTGACACACTAAAGTGGAAATTGACATATTTCTGCAAGGTAGGGAGATCAATTGCTCCATGTCTCCTGACATCATCTGTTTTGTACTCGTTCATTACATCACATGCTTTTTGGATGATTCGTGCTACTCCAGTTTCACCAACATACATATGGTGAGCTTCTTCGGTGAGCATGAATTGACAAGTTCGGGCGAGCGGATCAAACGCAGACTCGGCTAGAGAGGCGAGCTGGTATTTCCCGTCCCGATCAGTGAAATAAGTAAACATATAAAATGACAACCAATCCGGCGTTTGCTCATTAAATGCTCCTAGGATTCGTGGTTTATCGGGATCACCGGAACGCCTTTCTAGCAGTTGTTCTGCTTCTTCTCTTCCGTCTCGACCAAAATGTGCCATAAGAAGATAGACCATTGCCCACAAGTGTCTTGCTTCTTCAACATTGACCTGAAAAAGGTTGCGCATGTCAATCAGAGATGGTGCGGTCGCAGCTAATACTCTTTGTTGTTCCACTGAAGCTGGCTCAGTGTCACCTTGGGTAACAATAAGTCTCCTGAGTGGCCCGC
This sequence comes from uncultured Gammaproteobacteria bacterium, assembly GCA_938075585.1. GTDB lineage: Bacteria > Pseudomonadota > Gammaproteobacteria > UBA4457. Next base: position 25,622 of record CALJHG010000039.1, read on the forward strand.
GATATTCACCTGGGACATCTGTCCAGACCTTCTCACCTTTATGTTCCCCAAATCCTATACGCTTTTCTTCGACATTTGAGTCTGCTAAAAAGATTCCCCAGCGATAATCAGGCATTTTGACAGAACCGAAATGTGCCCATCCTTTTTTGTCTACGCTGACAGCGGTTCGCAAATACACTTCCTTTTCCTGATACGCGTCTGGGCCGTATTCTTTCCACCAATTAATGAACTTCGGATGCCATGATTCTAGCGCTCGGAGTAAACGACGATCTGAGGCTAGATTTATGTTATTCGGAATTAATTGGTTATAGTCTATTTGGGCACTCATAAGGGTCTCCGTTTCTTCATACTCGTTCTTTTTTAAATTGTGCACGTTCTCCCGTTCCGTAAAGAACTAATGCGCCTTTGTCGCCAACAGCATTGGGTCGCTGAAAGATCCAGTTTTGCCAAGCTGACAATCGGGAAAAAATTTTCGATTCAATAGTTTCTGGGCCAACAAATCTAAGATTCGCTTCCATCCCTGACAACGCATCAGGCGAAAATCCAACCCTAGATTCTATTGTCATACGTAACTCATCCTCCCAGTCGATATCATCAGGTATAAACGTGACTAGTCCTAAAGTTTCTGCTTCAGATGCTTTAAGCGGGGTGTAGCAACTCTCTCTAATCGTTTCTAGTTTCAAATTTTGACCAAAAAATCTACTTTCCAAACGGGTAATACCATTAACCATTTTACAAGGACCAAAATTAAAGTCAGTCAATGTAATAGTGGCATCAGGCTTTTCGCTAAACTCAAATTGTCCCAGCAGCATATAGCTTTGGTCGGCAACAAAAATTAACTCAGCAAGAAAACCTGAGAAACAGCTACCGGGCTCTACTGCTGTAATTAAGCTGCGAGCGGTCACATCCAGTCGCTTGAAAGTGCGCTCGATCATTAAACTGGTCTCTTTAATGAACCAGTGTTTTTCATAGTCTTTTAGCAACTTTTCAGTTGCTAAAATATAGTCCGAATCACCTTGTGTTTTGAAAATCCAAGTTCCTATTTCTTTTTCATTGAACCTCATGTGCAGAATAGCATCATCAAGTTGTCGTGCGAGTGCCAGCGGCCAAAAATCGCATCCTAGATCTTCAATGTCATTTATAGTTTTTGGGACGGGCTCTGACGACGATGTGATCAAAAATTCGGCACATTGAGTGTTACGATTTATTTTAATTTCCAAATCATCATATATCACTCCATTCACTGAAAAATTACGCTTCAACGGTTTAAGGGATATGCCAGAGGAAGAAATAATTTTTTGATTTTCCGCCGCTATGTCTTTTGCTCTTTTACGAATATCGTCAACAAAAGATGAAGCAGGACTTACTTCGTCAACTAGTCCCCATTGGACTGCTTTTTTACCTCTGATCCCTTCTTCTAGTGTGCAAAAATAGTCTGCTCTATCTCTTCGGACGAGACGCTTGTCCACGAGTCTTGTAAGGCCACCTGTTCCAGGGAGGACAGCTAATAGTGGAAGTTCTGGGAGTGAGACTGAGCTGTTCCCGTCATCAACCATGAAGATTTGTTCGCAGGCTAGAGCCATTTCATAGCCGCCTCCGGCGCAAGAACCTTTTATTGCGCAAATGTATATTTGCTCTGACTTGCATGTCGCATTTTCAATCGCATTTCGCGTCTCATTAGTGAATTTGCAGAAGTTAACTTTATGCGCGTGATCTGACAAGCCGAGCATTTTTATATTTGCGCCAGCGCAAAAAACCTTATCATTCGAAGAATGAAGTATCACGCACTTCACCTCAGGGTGTTCAAATCTAAGTCTAGATACTGCGTCGTGGAGTTCTATATCGACGCCTAAATCATAAGAGTTTAGTTTTAATTGGTAGCCATCCATAAGCGTCGCATTTTCATTTACCCCTAACCCTAGCCACGCGATATCTCCGTCTAAGTCAATCTTCCAGTGTTGGTAGTCCTTTTCAGTTAATTGAAAATTTATGGGGTGGAGATTTTCAGTGGAAATTTTTTGTTCGTGTTCTACTTTCATTCTATTATCTCTTGGTAGGGAACTACATTTTGTTTGGCAGATATAAATTTTACAGACTCATCAACAGTCGTTTCAGACGTATTAATTACGTGGTCTGCTTGTTCGTAAAGTCCTAGCCGGCTACTAAGAATATTCTTCAAATCCGTCATCGCGTTGGCACTTGAAGACATTGGCCGGTTGTCTCCCTGTCGAATAACCCTTTCCATGTGTTCTTCGGGAGAAGCCTTGAGCCATATAGTTTCGCATTTGCTCAGAAGCAGATTATAAGAGTCGGGTCGTAGGACGAGACTTCCTCCAACGGCTATTATCGAACGAACGCTGCTTTCAACGCAGCTTTCTAAAGCTTCTTTCTCCATGCGATGGTAATTAGATTGTCCTCTTAGCGAGAATATTTCGTTTGTGTTCATTCCAGCGATTTGCTCGATTCGTTGGCCCAGTTCAATAAATGGTATTTTCAGACTAAACGCTAGCTTCCGTCCAATGGTACTTTTACCAGCGCCCCTGAGCCCTATAAATGCGATATGATTTTTTGTATCTGCTCCACTATTTTTAATATTTAATTGTTGTTTTAAATATTTTAGAGTCGCAGAGTTTGCACTACGAAGCATTTTACAAAAATCTAAGTACTCCTCTGACGCATCTGGGCGTTCATCAACAAGATCGCCCATGGTAACTTCTAGGTGTGGCGCAATTGAACTTAGTATTTGAAGGGTAGGGTTGCCCTTGCCAGATTCTAGAAGTGCAATATAACGCTCTGAAACGTCAGATATTTCGGAAAGCTTTCGTCGCGAGATACCTTTTCCGATCCGCAGAGAACGCACTCTAGTCCCGATAATTTCTGTGTAACTATTTGTTGGCAACAAAATGACTTTCCCCGATAGAGTGAACCCTAAATTATGCATTATAGTGCAAAATAAAAATTGGTAAAGAAGTAATATAGTGCATAAATCAAGTGTTTCTTAATCGGCTACTTTTTTACACTGTCACTAAGTGCTTATTCGGCAAAATAGCCATATGATGTCCCAATTAGCTGTGAGAGTGTCTATTAAAGCGGAGTTTAAAGAATAAATGATCACGATTACCTCGGAAACACACGACAGACGTAAACAAAAATATGACAAGGGAAAGCTGCAACAACGACTGCGTCGGTTAACAGGTCAAGCGATTACAGATTTTGGAATGATAAATGAGGGCGATAAAGTTATGGTTTGTCTTTCGGGGGGGAAAGACTCTTATGCAATGTTAGAACTGCTTACCCGACTTCAAGAGAAAGCACCTATAAATTTTGAATTAGTGGCGGTACATTTGGACCAAAAACAGCCGGGCTATCCCCCAACGGTAATGAGAGCCTTTTTGGAAAGACTCAATATTGATTATCATATTATCGAGCAAGACACATATTCTACTGTGAAAAGAGTAGTCCCTGAGGGTAAAACCATGTGTGGATTGTGCTCTCGATTAAGGCGGGGAATACTTTATCGCTTTGCATCGGATAACGGATTTACTAGGATTGCGTTGGGTCATCATCGAGATGATATTGTTGAAACGTTGTTTTTAAATATGTTCTTTGGTTCAAGACTAAAAGCGATGCCGCCTAAATTACGTAGCGATGACGGAAAACACGTAGTTATTCGCCCACTAGCTTACTGTAAAGAAGCTGATATTCTCGCGTACGCTAATGCTCGAAAATTTCCGATTATTCCCTGTAATTTGTGCGGCAGTCAGGATCAACTGCAGCGCGTAAAGATCAAGCAAATGTTAGCTGCTTGGGAAAAAGAATCGCCTGGTCGAGTAGAAAATATATTTCGCAGCATATGTACGGTTGTGCCGTCCCATCTTGCTGACCCGAATATATTTGATTTCCAAACCCTAGAAAAAGTGTCTTAGCTGCTATTATTATTTTTTTTCTACTTTGCGTTTAAGGAGACACGTTTTATGAAAATCGGAATTTTTTCAATATTGCCTGATGTCATTGCGGATCCTGCGATTGTAGCAAGGCATGCGGAGGAATTAGGCTTTAGTTCTTATTGGGTTCCGGACCACATTATACTGCCCTCTACTTACGATACTGAATATCCAGGAAGAGGGTTAGAGGATGAGGAACCAGATTATTTGTGGCAAATGCCTGATCCTATGATCGCACTTATGCGCGCCGCGAGTGCGACCTCTACTCTTGAGATAGGTACGGCTGTTTTGCTTGCGGGTGAGCGGCATCCACTCCATTTAGCTAAGGAGGTGGCGAGTCTAGATAGTTTCAGTAAAGGAAGATTTCATTTTGGTATTGGGGCTGGTTGGTGCCGCGAAGAAGCGGAGATTTTAGGGGTGGACTTTGACCACCGTTGGGGACAAATTAAGGAAGCTGTTAAAATAATGCAGTCTTGTTGGGCTGATCCCGAAACAGAATTTCATGGAAAGTATTATGATTTTCCAGCGGTTAGATGCTATCCAAAGCCTCATCAAAAACCTAATCCGCCAGTCTATTTGCCTAGTATTATTGTTGGCGGAGAGTGGTCGCAACGAGTTTTCAAGCGCATCGTACAGTGGGGTGACGGGTGGCTGCCTGTTGTAGCTGATATCAATCAAATTGCTATAGGAATGAGACAAATGCGCGTTTTAGCGAATGAGAGTGGTCGCTCGGACAAGAAAATTTTAGTTAATGTTTTAGGAGGTAACGGGCAGTGGCGTACTCGAAAGGATATAGAGTCGTTTGTTGATTTAGAAGTCGATCAAGTGACATTATGGTTGCAATCGAGGGATGTAGATGGAATACGCAAAGAAATGGATAAACTTGCCGCTGACTTGTTAGCTTGAACGAGAACGATTTATATTCTCTGGTCCATACTGGGAATGAAGGTGATATTGAATTTTATGTCCGTGCTTGTGAGGATGTGGAGTGGGTGTTGGAACTTGGTTGTGGTAGCGGCAGAATGGGATGCCCTGTCAGTCGGGTGGCGAAAAATTATCTAGGGATAGATATTAATTGGGAACGTGCCCGACTTGCGACAAATAGAGGCGTAGTGTGTTACTGCGCTGATATGATTGGCTTCCAATTAAATCGTCGATTTGATCTTATTATTATGCCTTGTAACACCATTTATTGTTTATTGTCGGAAGACAAACTTATTTCTTGCTTGAAAAATATTGGACAGCATTTGGCAAAAAATGGACAACTCATTTTCGATGTTTTTGTGGCATACCATCAGAGCATGGCATCGCATATTTCTAAGTCGCGGCAAGATAATGGCTGGGTTAAAGAAGTTCACTACCAAAATAAGATTTGGGATGTTTATGAGTCAGTCCAAATTCTTCCTGATTCAGGCAGACTCGATGTGAATTATTCTCATGAATGTCGTTCCACTGACGAGAAGATCGAAACTAAAATTCCCCAGCGTTATTTCTCACATAATGAACTCCCGCAGTTGCTGAGCGAAGCCGGTCTTATGATGACATCAATCGCGGGCGGATTTAAAAATGAACCCGTATCCGATTCTTGTGAGCGTATAGTTGTTAGGGCGACTCTTAGCCGTTAGGGATGATTTCTTTACTTAAGATCAGGGGCTGGTGTATGTGCACGCCGTGATCGGAGTTTTTCTAGTGTATCAAGTCCTGTTTTTTGGCTACTTTTTTGCTCTGAACCATTCCTTTCCCATTCAACCTCACTTTGAGGTAGCTCATCCAGAAATCGGCTAGGTTCGCATATTTCTACTTGTCCATACCGTTTTCTGGTGTTGCAATAAGTAAGGGTGAGATTTTTCATTGCTCGAGTGATTCCTACGTAAGCAATACGCCGCTCTTCTTCAATTGAAGCGTCATCTGTGCTTGCGTGATGCGGCAGAATTCCTTCCTCGAATCCAGCTATATAGACGTTAGGGAATTCAAGGCCTTTCGCAGCGTGCAATGTAGTTAACGACACGCTACCGGCTTTACTTTCATTTTCGCGCCGATCCAATACATCAAACAACATTAACGAAGACACGACATCTACTAGCTTGTAGTCCGGATTCTTCTCTGAAATCTTTTTTATCCAAGAAAGTAGCTCCAGGATATTATTTTTTTTGCGTTCACCCTGTTTTTCATCAGGTGCTGTAGTATCAAGCCAGTCATTAAAAGATATGTCGTCAAGTAATTTCTGTACGATTTGTGCGGGCTCATAAGAGATGAATTTTTTTTCAAATTCAAAAAGCCAATTTGAAAATTGACGGATCCTATTACCGGATGTGTCCGGAAAAAATTCGTTAAAACGGGCGCAGCGAGTCGCCTCGTAAAGCGATAAATTTTCAGTCTGTGCCATGTCTATTAGTTTTTTAATACTTTGGGCACCGATACCTCTACGCGGCGTGTTGATGACTCTCAGTAAAGCATTATTATCGTCAGTATTAACTAACAGCCGTAAGTAACACAGACAGTCTTTGATCTCGGTATAGTCGAAAAATGATTGTCCACCTGAGAGTTGGTAGGGTATTTTTTTCTCGATAAACGCCTTTTCAAAGAGTTTTGCTTGGTAGTTTGAGCGGATGAGGATCGCGAAAGAGTCATATGGTTGAGGTTGCAGTAATTGCGCGTAGAGTATGTCGTTTACTATTTTGTCGACTTCTTCAAACTCGTCCGAAGATGCAATTATTTTGATTGGCTTGCCAAATCCGTTGTCAGACCACAGTACTTTCTCATACTTATGGGGGTTATTTTTGATTAGCGAATTAGCAGATTTGAGAATAATACCTGTGCTTCGATAATTTTGCTCTAACTTAATCACATTTAATGAAGGGTAGTCCTTTTGCAACTGAGATATATTCTCAGGTTTGGCTCCTCGCCACCCATAAATTGATTGGTCATCATCTCCTACAACTGTAAGTCGTCCATGCTCGGCAGCTAGGAGTTTTACCAATTCATATTGTGCCTGATTGGTATCTTGATACTCATCAACCATAAGGTAGCTGATTTTGTTCTGCCAGCGCTTCAGACAGCCTTCGTTAGACAAAAATAATCTGACGGGCGCTACGACTAAATCATCAAAATCCACTGCGTTATAAGCTAATAAAGTTTCCTGATAGTCTGAGTAAACTGGCCAAATTTTATTTTGTAATAGAGAAAATTGATGCTGGCCCTTTTGTGCGATATGAAAAAAGGACGATTTCCAGTCTGAAATCTGAGCTTGGACTTGGCCAACTGAAATACTATCGGGGAGTTTATACTTACGCATGAGATCGGCGAGTAAGTCTTGACAGTCGTTGGTATCATAGATGGAAAAGTTAGATCGATATCCTAAACTATCTGATTCGGCTCTTAGAATTTTAAGCCCAAGGGAATGGAAGGTTGATATTATTGGCCGATTAAAGCCCTTATTTGCTATGAGTCCTATCACTCGATCGCGCATTTCGTTAGCCGCTCGATTTGTGAACGTGATTGCGGTGATTTGCCGAGCCTCTACATTTTTTTTAGTTATCAGATGTGCTATTTTGTTTGCGATAACGCTAGTTTTTCCGCTGCCAGCCCCTGCCAAAACAAGAAGCGGAGTTTCACTATGCCTTATCGCGGCGAGTTGGTGCTTATTTAATTTGATCACTAGAAATTGGTGTTACTATGCTCTCGTGTGTCTTCATTTTAGTGCAGGTTGGAGACTGAAACTAGATTGACTTCTGGTTATTTTTACTTATTAAAATAAAAATTCATCACCAGAAATTTATAATCATAAAAATCGCCAACGGGCGGGCATGCGTGAGGCATTTCGTATAAAATTTCAGGCGTTTTAAAATTGAACTAAGTTATCGGTTAGATAATACGCTATTACTGAAAACTTAATAAATGTGGAAAATCCAATAACCATGAGCGATTCAGAAAGTACTTCTTATACAGACGTGACAATTGGCGATTCGAGTGTGCGTCTTTTGGGTACGGCCCATGTATCTAAAAGTAGTGTTGAAGCTGTTACTGCCGCTGTCTCTTCGAGAGAGTTCGATAGCGTAGCCATAGAGCTTTGCCAAAATCGGCATCGCAGTATGATCGATCCTGAAAAATTTGAAAAAACAAATTTGATAGAAGTATTGTGGCAAGGTAGAGCAAAAATGATCGTCGCTATGTTAGCAATGGGGGCGTTTCAACAAAGGATTGCGGAGCAGCTTGGTGTTGAGCCAGGTGGAGAGATGCGCGCTGCAATAGTCGAGTCCCAAGCTAGGGATATCCCGCTTGAACTTATAGACAGAGATCTTGGGATAACAGTACAGCGCATATATGGTTCCGTGCCTTGGTGGAAGCGACCTCATTTATTTCTAGGTCTACTGGGTAGCGTCTTATCTACTAACAAGGTTGAAGAAAGTGAAATTGAGGCCTTAAAAAAGACCGATATGTTACAGGCTGCTATGGAAGAGTTTCACGAATCAGCCGGTTCGATATTCGAACCTTTAATCACAGAGAGAGACCTTTATATGGCTTGTAAGATCAAGACTCTGATGAGTGGGAGGTCTAATACGATACTCGCTGTAGTGGGGGCGGGTCATGTTTCCGGGATCGCTCGATTATTGGATAGTGATGCTGATCTTTCGGAGCATGTGATAGCTTCTCTCGAGGAACGACCAAAGAAATCTCGACTAGGTAAGTATGTCCCTTGGGTCATAGTACTGATTATTTGCGGTGGATTTGGAATTGGTTTTTCGAGGAGCACTGAGCTTGGTGTATCACTAGTTGTTGATTGGATCTTAATAAACGGTGGCTTGTCATCATTAGGAGTGTTGATTGCTGGTGGGCACCCTATAACCATCGCCAGCGCCTTTCTGGCTGCACCTCTCACGTCATTAAATCCGACTATTGGGGCTGGTATGGTGGTCGGCATAGTAGAGGCATGGATACGCAAACCCACCATTCACGATTTTCGTTTGGTGCGCAAAGACGCCGTTTCATTCAAGGGCTGGAGAAAAAATAAGGTTGCCAGAACTATGCTGGTTTTCGTGCTTGGCACATTAGGTTCAGCAGTAGGTACTTACGTCGCAGGTTTCAGGATTTTTGGACAACTTGTTGGGTAGCCGTCGTTAGAATCTTTTGGTGGGTTCTCAGAGCTAATTTAAAGAAACACAGTGCTAAGATTAGGTTTACCGCAAGAACAATTGCTGTGTCTGAGAAAATGGGTTTGGTCCCGCCTACGGGCAGGTCGAGACTAGGTAATAGTATATTTATCGTTCCTAGTAGCATAATAAAGTAGAACTCGCTGGCCCTATTTTGTAAACACAGTCGCAGATGATGTAAGAAAATCAGATCGCGCAAGGTGATAATTGCGATCGTTAGAGACACAACTCCTAAATTAGTTATTAGCTCGTTTTTGAAAATTGGATCGATACCGATTACAGTATTGATTAGTCCGATAACTGTGCCGATTGAAATTGAAAGAAGCCAAAGAGGACTTTCTTGAGAAAATTCCCTCCAATTTTTTGATAATAAGGCTTTTTTTAAGATTGAATAGTTTTCCTCAGGCACTTTTAGCATTACGCCGGTGAAGTAACTTAGTAGACAGGCGACTAGGACAGAGCAGGATAGAATGTTTCGAGATGCATCTACCAACCCAGTTCCGGTAAAAAAACCACTTATAAAAACGCCAATCGTGAGTATAAAGAAAAACCATACGAACGGTAGGTGTTTGATTCTAAGTTCCGCGCATAACATTCTATACGCGGCCAAAATGGCGAACGTGACACCTCCTAGAAGACTACTGGCAAGAAAGTTATATGTATTATAATTGCGTCCATACCAAAGGCATTGCTTCAATAATTCTTTGATTTCAGCGATGGCGGGTAAAAAGATTTCGGTAATGTGCGGTAGTACAAAAAGTATAACTAATGGGTAGAATAATATGGACGCATCTTTTCTGCGAATTCGGTTTTGTTGAACTTGCAACAACGCATATGCCAGAGCTAAAGCATGACACAAGAATGTGATCAGTATTGCGATGCAAGTTGTTTCCAAGCCATCACTCTTATCTTTCGCTTGCCATAAATACACTCCTATACAAACTGATCCCACGACCCACGAGTGCAATGCTGGTCCTATCAGCTTACCAATTAGTAATGTGGGGGGAGAGATCTGAGAAAACCTTTGCGCATTCCAAACGTTACTTTTCACTTCAGAATACAGCGCGCGTGCTATTTTCCGACTACCTGAGATTGTACAAAACATCGCAAAAGAAAATAGGCTCAAGCTTTCTAGGCCTAGGGAGAAAAGGTGTTTATCAATAAACCATGCGAGACCCAACAAGGTACCGATTGTCAAAATCAAGTTCGTTTTCGTCTCAAGAGAAGAGATTTGTTTTTGTAGTTCAGGATTCATGAAGATCCATTTCTTTTCATAGATTCTAAATATTTGTTCTGTAGGTCTTCGGGAACGACTTCGAAGCTCGAAATTGTCGAATTCAATGATACTAAATTTTTTAGGAGCTCGGCTTGCTGCTCCTTATCCCCATTAAAATAGAATGTGACGCCATCCGCCATTCGTTCTTGAAAAATAACTTTGCGGTTGAATTCTAACTCTTTGATGACTGATGCTTGCCCGCCGTCCATTTTTAATTTTATCAATGTGCGATTAGTCTGAGCATTACTCACGTCTTCAGGTCTTATGAGACAACCATCTTTTATAATCAAAAGATTTGAGTAATAACTTTCTATTTCCGAGAGCAAGTGTGTCGATATCAGTAAAGTCGCACCATTTTGCTGCAGTTTTTTGAAGAGATTGATAACCCTATGCCGCGCCTCTGGATCAAGACCAGAAGATGGTTCGTCAAGTAATATAATTGAAGGGCTATGGATAATAGCTTGAGCTATTGCTACGCACTGCCGTAACCCTTTCGATAGTTTGGAAAGCTTAACGTCTAAACGGTCGTCGATAGCCAGCTCTTTAGAAAGTTCTTGTACCGACTGATTTACGTCTGGTGCATTCATTAAGTGTAAGCTAGCAGCGTAGTTGAGGGACTGTCTAATTGTGAGCTGGTCATAAACCCCTATATTTTCTGCTAAATATGCAATTTTTCCATTTAGAGCCCGCGGATTATGCATGATATCTGTCGAGTCGATGTGTATTGTCCCCTGAATAGGGCTTTCTAACCCGATTAAACATTTAAATAGAGTACTTTTCCCAGCACCATTTGGTCCTACGACTGCGGTAATGCTCCCCGGTGGCACTGAAAAATTAATATTTGATAATGCGCGGTGAGCCCCGTAGGCGTGATAGAGGTTAGCGACTTCGATAGTTGATTTAATAATATGATTCCGTATGTAATTGTTACCGCTGGAAATTCATCATAGTCGGTGTTTAATATGGTTACAAAAAATTCTATTGGACGAGAATATTTATCATTCGGGTGTCTTTGTGAATAATACTTGGTTGAAACACGCTTTAAATCGTAAAGTTGTCCAGCGGTCGGTTAAAACGTCTTTAATAGTGGGTACTGTGCTTGTTTTGATTAATTACGGCAGTAGCCTAACTGATTGGACTACTTTCACCTCTTCTTGGTGGAAAATTGGATTAACGTATTGGGTTCCTTATTTGGTTTCGACTTATTCGGCGGTCGCATCTTTGATAGATAAGTCCAAGGAATAAAAAGAACTTACAACACAAAAAAAGCCCCGCAATAGCGGGGCTTTAAATAGCTCGAGTTAAGCGATCACTCGGGATTTACATCATCCCAGGCATTCCGCCCATTCCGCCCATTCCGCCCATTCCGCCCATGTCAGGCATCGCAGGAGCGGCGCTATCAGCTTTTGGAGCATCAGCGACCATGGCTTCAGTAGTCAGTATCAAAGATGATACCGATGCCGCGTTTTGAAGTGCGGAGCGAG
>CALJHG010000040.1 GCA_938075585.1 uncultured Gammaproteobacteria bacterium
GAGCGGTAAAATTAAGCGAATAAAAAATAATAATGCTGCGGAGATCTGCGCCTGCGACTATAAAGGCAAGCCGAAAACTCCATGGAAGTCTGCGACCGTCTACCAATCCGAAAAAGTCTCAGACTATTCTATGGTTATTGGTACTTGCAAAAATAAATATGGCTGGCAGATGCATCTACTTGAATTTTTTAGCGCTAAATTTAACCGAAGAAAAAATCGTGCCATACTCGAGATACAATTAAGACTATAACAGCACACCAGTCCACTAGCTGCCGAGCAAATTTATGATCCCGATACATTTAGAGCTCTTTTAGTATCTTTCCATGTCCCAAAACCGCATCAAAGGTCCCAGAGTAACACCCTACAACTTCTCTGACAGGAAGCTTGTACCATGGATCTATAGCGGATGGCGCATCAAAACAGACCGAACCTGGTCCGGACCAAAGATCTGGTATACCGTTGCTCCCAACATGTGGCACTAGTTCTAAGTTACTGCCTATCAACTGAGCCAATGCAGGTCGCTTTGAATCTGTAGCGCAAGGGATCACTTTAAGCGACACGTTCGTCGTCAGCACGAAGTCATGAGGCTCGACCGGCGATACATTACGCATGGTCGCAGTCAACAAACGATTGCCAACCGGACGCTCTACTGTCCCCATCATCACTTCGCTTTCGTCACTTATCGAAATTTTTGCCAGCTTTTTAGGCCAGCCCCAAATTTCTCTACCCGCCGCTAACGGTGCCTCATTATCCGTGAATAGTGCTGGATAATATGTCACTAACTCCCCGTTTAATCTGGCCCTTATAGCCATCATAGCTTCGTTATAGGGACCAAATGTAGAAAAGCCATAATGGGCAATAATTATCGTCACTAACGCGGGTTCATCAAGTTCTAACGCATCGGGCAACCAATGTGCCGCGGCATCCTCATCAGTTCGATATGTCACGAACATCATTCTCATATTTCGGTAATAATAAGGAGGCTTCTGCGCGAGTTCGTTTGTAACCGGCATAGTTGCTTGGTAGTCGTCTAAATTTAATTTCCCTTTGATCCCCATTCCGAATTTCCCCTGTATACCAAATTAACCGATAGATTGTCGGCGAGTGTCTGAAGTGTGTTCTGATGATACTACCCTACGGACAAGTTTCCATAATTTATTTGTCAACCGCTTGGAGACCTAATACTCTATTAGCCATCAAATAAATTTAATAACTACGGATCCAGGAAAAATGAGAAAAATTGTACTTTTGATAACCATTGTTTTTTCAATCTTCAGCAATCTGGTGAGTGCCGGAGAAGTTATCGACAAAAAGGAAATACACACGTTCTTTGAAGACCTAGTGCTTAAATTCAATAACCAAGATGTTAAAGGGTACGAGGCCCTCTTAATGATCCCACATGCAAGACACATCGCAGGTCAAGTTACATTCGTTGCCGACAAATCGACTCCACTAGTCAATTTCAACCAATTGCGCGAATTGGGCTGGGATAAGTCATTACTCCGAAAAACTCATATTTTTTACTCAAGCGAGACAAAAGCTTTTGTTAATGTGGATTGGACTCGCATGGGCGCTGACGGAAAAGTCCTGCAAGATTTCACTGCTTTTTATGAGTTAACAAAGTTAGGTGACAGCCTAAAAATTACCTACATATCGGCGGCAGATACCCCGTTGACTATAGGCATAGATGAGCGCTAACGAGTTCTTGAAAATCTATCTTTGCGCTATTATTTCTACAGGAGCGATGCTACCTTCCTTTATAGAAGTCAGCACGTTAGCAACTTTAGTCTTGGCATCACCACCCATCAAAACGTGCAAACCGAGCACAGGGTCCGCGGTCGTCTCAGCCATGCTACGTTTCATGTTTTCAAAAAATTCTATGGCAAAATCTCTACGCTCACGAGTAGCTAAAATATTAAAGCCGGCTTGTTTGAGTCCAGCCTGGTAATCCTGCGGACTTGCCAACGAACTGGTACTTTTGGAAGCCGCCCAAGGGGCTGGATATTGCATCTCGCCCGATCCTACTTGCATAACATCATATATTCCAAATATGCCATCAGGTTTCAAAACATTAAAAACCTCTGCAAATAAGCCTTTCTTATCAACAATATTCATTCCGACATGCATCATATACGCCGCATCAAACTGACCATCGGGGAAAGGGAGTGCCATTGCGCTTCCTTGCTGAAGAATAACTTTCTTATCCAACCCAACCCAATTAGAAAGAACATTTCCGGTATCTACATACTCGTGTGTTAAATCGATCCCTGAGACCAGGCACCCAAATTGTGATGCCACGAAACGTGCCGGACCTCCTAAGCCACAACCTACATCAAGTACTAATGACCTTTCCTGCAGTCGTAATTGGTCTAAAAATTCTTTGCTTGCCTGTCGACCTCCAATGTGAAACTCATCAATCACTGACATATCATCCAAAGAGATATCCGAGGGAGCCTTCCCCTGACGATTAAAACCTTCCTCGATCACTTTGGTTAACGAACCGTGCTGATAATGGGTCGATACTTCTAGCTCTTCATTCATTACTTAGCTACCTGATTCTTTTCTATTGATTTATATGCTTCCTGTATCGCGATGAATTTATCCTGTGCTTTCTGGAGGAGTTCATCCGGCAGTCCTTTTGCTACAAGCGAATCTGGATGAAACTCCCTTCTTTTTCTTTGATAAACCTTTTTAATTTCCGCGAATGACATTGATTTATCCACCCCAAGGACAACATAAGGATTCGGGTTATTATCGGAAAATTGGCGCTTAAACCCATCAAAAAGTCCATCATCTATCCCAAAAATTGACGTGGTTCTCCGTAATAATTTCTCTTCATGACCATCCAGCACACCGTCGGCCATGGCTAATTCAAATAGTAATTCGTAGAACATCACTAATGAGTTCCGATTCGAACCGAGCAGCGACGCCAACTGTGTCGCATAGGCCTCGTAAGTCTCTGAGTCATTCTTGGCATGATTAAAGACTTTAATCGCAAAATCTCTTTGTTCCCCACTAAACTTAAAACGCTCACGCATATAGAAATCGATCTTCTCGATCTCTTCTTCACTGATATGCCCATCAGCCTTGGCAAGTTTTGCCAAGCAGGCAAAAAGCGCAGCAAAAAAAGCAGTTTGCTGCTGCTCATTTGAAGAAAACCCTCTTTGCGTCCGGCCTCGACCGCTCGTCACATGAGAACCGATAATAGCGGCTAATAATCCACCAATAGGACCACCTATAGCAGAACCTACCATATAGAAAAGTGCAGTTTTTAAAAAAGACACGTAAGTGACCCCTAAATGGCAGCGAGCATTAGTCGCCTAAAAAAGAATGGTGCCACCTAATGTGGTCATCCATAAAAGTAGAAATGAAATTGTAGGAATGGTCATATCCATCCTGCATACGCAGCTCAAGTGGTATGCCTGCTCTCTCACATTCATCCCGCAATAGCCACGGCCGCAGACCATCCTCAAGAAAGTCATCCGCCCCTCCTTGATCCACTAAAAAAGAGCCAAACCGAGAGCCATTTGCGATAAGCTGTACTGCGTCATATTCAGTCCAATTTGACTCGTCAGCACCTAGATATTTAACGAAAGCATTCTTAGACCAGTCAGCAGTTGAGGGGGACACAATAGGCGCAAACGCAGAGCAACTCAGGTAAGTTTCGGGATTTTTCAAAGCAATAATAAGCGCCCCGTGACCTCCCATCGAGTGTCCCATAATACTCTGCCTACCCATATCAAAGTTAAAATTTTTCTTTACAACTTTGGGCAACTCACTCGTGATATACGAGTACATTTGGTAATGCTCGTCAAAAGGAGCTTGGGTCGCATCGAGGTAAAAGCCGGCACCCGCTCCAAACTGCCAATTATCAGCTTCATCCGGCACGTGATCACCTCTCGGGCTAGTGTCCGGGCAAATAACCGCGACACCCAATTTGGCGGCGAGCCGGCGGTACTCACCTTTATCCATTACATTCGCATGGCTGCAGGTTAGGCCAGATAAATACCATAACACGGGGACAGGAATTTTCTCAGCCTGTGGCGGTGTGAATACCGCGAAGGTCATATCACAATTTGTCGACTCTGCAGAGTGCTTATAAACCCCCTGAGCTCCTTCAAAGGATTTTGCTAGCGATACTATTTTCATAGTTAATAAATGACGACCGATCGAATGCTTTCTCCTGCATGCATCAAGTCGAACCCTTTATTAATGTCTTCCAATGAGAGGGTATGAGTGATCATAGAATCTATATCTATCTTACCTTCCATGTACCAATTAACTATCTCTGGGACATCAGTTCGACCACTGGCGCCACCGAATGCCGTACCTCGCCAGCTACGTCCTGTAACTAACTGAAAAGGCCTAGTACTAATTTCTTGCCCGGCTCCGGCAACCCCTATAATAATACTCTCACCCCAGCCTTTGTGGGCACATTCTAGCGCTTGTCGCATAACAGTCGTATTGCCAATACACTCAAAAGAGTAATCCGCACCACCTTCGGTTAAGTCAACTAAATGTCCAACCAAATCACCATCAATCTTTCCAGGATTGACAAAATGAGTCATCCCAAACTTTTCGCCCCACTCCTTTTTATTATCGTTCATATCAACACCAACTATCATGTTGGCACCAATCATTCTAAGACCTTGAATAACGTTAAGACCAATACCACCGAGACCAAATACCACAGCATTGCAGCCAGCTTCAGCCTTTGCCGTATTAATGACAGCACCAATTCCAGTTGTCACACCGCAGCCGATGTAACAAATTTTATCAAATGGCGCGTCTTTATTTACTTTAGCAAGAGCAATCTCAGGCACTACGGTATAGTTTGAGAAAGTCGACGTGCCCATATAGTGCAAAACGGGCTTGCCGCCTATCGAGAACCGACTAGTACCATCCGGCATCACTCCTTGTCCTTGAGTGACTCGTATAGCCTGACAAAGGTTGGTTTTGGGATTCAAGCAATATTCACACTGTCCGCACTCGGGCGTGTACAGCGGTATGACATGATCTCCTTCGCTTAAACTAGTCACTCCCAACCCGACTTCTTTGACTATGCCAGCACCCTCATGGCCCAAGATAGCCGGAAACATACCCTCAGGATCCGCCCCCGAAAGCGTAAATTCGTCCGTATGACAAATCCCCGTTGCCTTAATCTCAACTAAAACCTCTCCAGTCCTAGGACCTTGAAGATCGACTTCCATAATTTCCAGCGGTTTACCTGCTTCAACCGCCACTGCAGCTTTAGTTTTGATCTCTCCACCCCATAATTATTTTAGTTATGTACAATTCTATCTTAAAATCAGCCCAGATAAGAATCTTTTATAACAATCTTAACCCATAGCTTATTTATCTAAATCGAAGGTTTTTCCTCGATAAATCAGCAACAGAAGTAACTCCCATTAAACGCATATCCCTTTCAATTTCGAGTCGCATTAATTCCAAAGCCCTCTCTACCCCAGCTTGTCCCGCAGCCGCAAGCGCATATAGATAAAAACGCCCACCACCAACGGCTTTCGCTCCAAGAGATAACGCTTTAAGGACGTGACTCCCGCGCTGTACCCCACTGTCCATGATAACATCGATTTGGTCACCCACCGCATCTACCACCTCCGCCAACTGATCAAACGGAGCGCGCCCACCGTCAAGTTGTCTTCCCCCGTGATTCGACAAAATGATTCCAGTACAACCTATATCGACAGCTTTTCTGGCGTCCTCGACGCTCATTACGCCTTTCAAACAGAACTGCCCGTCCCAAATTTTAACCATTTCCGCCACGTCGTCCCACCGCATTGTTGGATCTAACATGTCGGTAAAATAACGACCTACTGAAATAGCGCCATCAGACATATCAACAAAATCATCTAACTGAGGCATGGAATACTTAGGATGAATCAGATAATTGATGGCCCATAGCGGTTTGATCGCGAACTGGTAGAGACCACGAAACGTTAAGTTAAATGGTATAGCAAAACCAGTTTTTAAATCACGTTCCCTATTTCCACCCGTAATAGTATCTACTGTCAACATCATGATATTGACACCTGCCTGCTTAGCATTTTCAAGCATTACCCTATTAAGACCGCGATCTTTGTGAAAGTAAAACTGATAACATTGCGGACCATTATATCTATCGCGTATTTGAGTAAGACTTGCCGTGCCTAGCGAAGACACACCGAACAATGTTCCAAACTTGTTCGCCGCCGCAGCCACAGCATTTTCTCCTTCATGATGGAATATTCTCTGAAGCGCAGTGGGTGAACAATAAATAGGCATTGCGAGCTCTTGCTTCATGACCGTTACCGACATGTCTATATTCTCAACACCCCGCAAAATATTTGGGACAAGATCACAAGTTTCGAAGCTTTGAGTGTTTCTTTGATAGGTCAATTCATCATCGGCGGCGCCATCAATGTAATTAAAAATTGGGTCAGGTAATCTGCGTCTCGCTAGCTCCCGAAAATCCCTAAAACCGTGACAATCTTTCAAGCGCATAGTAGCGATGACTCCGCCATAAAGTAGTTTCTCCTTGCATTCAAATCGATGACTCCCAACTGGCCCACTCAAAACTCAGTTTAACCTACAGTATTTGCGTAAAAAAAAACAGATAAAATCGGAGCTAGGCTAAAATGTCACTCTTTTTTAATAGACGCGAATGCCTCGAGCGCTCTAGCTCTAGACTGTTTTAGATCAATAATTGGGTAAGGATAGTCCTTCCCTAGTTGGATACCCGCTTCCTCCAAAACGTTCTGAGGAGCCTCCCATGGAGTGAACAAGAATTTATTTGGTAACTTTTCTAACTCTGGTACAAATTTTCTGGTGTACTCTCCATCCTTGTCAAACTTCGTCCCTTGTGTCACAGGATTAAATATACGGAAATAAGGAGCCGCATCGGCTCCAGAGCCTGCCACCCACTGCCAGCTAGCTGCATTATTCGCTAAATCAGCATCAACCAAACAGTCCCAAAACCAGCGCTCTCCCTCACGCCAATCAATCAGTAGGTTTTTTACTAAGAAAGAACCTACCACCATTCTGATACGATTGTGCATGTAACCAGTCTGCCAAAGCTCTCGCATACCCGCATCTACAATAGGATAACCTGTGGTTCCTTTTTGCCATCTGACTAGAAGGTTAGAGTCATGTTTCCAAGGAAAGTCATCAAACTTTTTTTGAAAATTCGTATCAACAAGATCCGGGAAGTGAAAAAGCAAATTGTAGGAAAATTCTCTCCAACCTAACTCACTATGGAAATGTTCAAGATCCTTGATACTACCCCAAGTCGACCCCATCTCTAGAGACTGATACCACACCTGATTTGGTGATACTTCTCCAAAATGAATATGCGGTGACAAACGAGACACATTGCTCCTTGCTGGAAAGTTCCTTCCTTCCTTGTAGCCTGATAGTCCAGCACTCAAAAATATCTTCAACGCTTTATGTGCACCGTCCTCTCCCGGCGTCCACAAACTATCCATAGCTTCGTACCAAAAAATTTTTGGAAGCAATTTCAAGCTTTTTAAGCTCTGCGAACCATTCAAATCACCAAGCAACTCTAACTCTCTAGGCGCTGGGAGTACTGACCTTGGCTGCGGGGCGGACAAACAACCTTTTCTGTAAAATGGCGTAAAAACCTTATAGGCAGTACCGTCTGTTTTCACTATATCCCAAGGCTCCCAAAGTAAAGAGCCATTGAACGTTTTCACTTGGATATCATTTTTTTCTAACTGCTTCTTTAACCTAGTATCTCGAGAGATTCTCCAAGGTTCATAGCATCGGTTCCAATAGATCGCTGTGACATTAAATTTAGCTGCAATTGTCCGCAAAATATCTTCCGTAGCTCCATGATATAGCGATAAACTCCCTCCTAACTTTTCGCCTAAATTTTCCAGCGAACGATGCAACCACCATCGGCTTGCTTGTCCCATCTTAAAGTTTGGGATATTTTCTTCATCTAAAATATAAACCGGCAAAACATTTTTATGTTGTGACGCCGCTGTTAAAGCTGGATTGTCTGCCAAACGAAGATCTTGCCTAAACCACATAATTGCCACATCAAGCTTTTGCATTACAAATCCTTACTTAGTAGATTCTTCAGACAACATTAAACGGGAGCAAAGGCTGCCATAAAGTTCCTCTATCTCATTGAAACGCCGGAAGTCTCTTTCGATTAACTCCATCATAATATCAGAGGCATCTCCAATTCTTCGCGTGACAACCTCCGAGTCGAGCGAAGCTCGCGCCCGATCGGCAGACCTCACCCCTAGTTGAAAAAGTTTTTCATACTCTTTTGCGGGAGACATCTTAGTAGCATTAAAAAAATACGCAGCACAAGTAGTGGGATCTACTTCCTGAGACGGTACTGCTAAAGAATTGCTTCCGTGTACTGAAAGGAAAATTAGCAAGAGAAAAAAAGAAAAATAATTTGGCATACTCGCCTTAGGTCATTGATAAAGTAAGACACTGGATAAACAGCCCTTAGATTTTAAAACTCAAAGAACTTTCTAGCCCCTCTTCAAGGAATTTAACGTGTTCTTTAAAATTAAGCATGTCGATAAGACATTCGCCTTCTTGTATCTTGTCAATTATAGCTTCCTCAGCTTTTTGAATTTGAAGCGCTGAGGGTACCAAATCTATGAGTTGTGCGATGGATGCTACTATAATCCCATCCTCATCCCCAAATACAACTTCCTCGGGAGCTACAGCTATCCCACCACATTGAATTTCAGTCTGGGTCTCCATCATTTTTTGTGTAGTCCCGGAGCACGGACAATAAGATTTAGCAAAAACTGGAATCTCCAGCTTTCGCAACATTTCTACATCACGGACCGGTCCGTCTACTATTATGCCCGACAATCCTCTACGCTGCGCTTCAGTGCTAAATAGCTCCCCGACGAGGGCTCTTGTACTTTCTTGCGAGTCAACTACAAGAACGTCTCCGGCTTTAGACTGATTTAGTGCATCTATAACAGTTAAGAAATCATTATGGCAGCTCACTGTACGCGCAGTACCTAGGATTTTTTTTCCATTATTAACCGGTCTTATAGTCGAAGACATTACTCTAATAGTTTTATCAGCATCAGCTATTGACGCTACCGACAAAGAAGATAATACATCTAGTAATTCAATCTTATTCATGGCTACTCTCCTTCTCGCAACTTGGTTAATGTATCCTGAGCTCCGCCCGTCATGAATGAAATATCCAAACCGCTACAAAGTAAAGTGAACCCCTCACCAACTTTCGCTGACACATCAGCAGCATCAACACCAAAAAATCCAAGCGGCATTTTTTTAGCCACACATACGTCTCGTACATGATCGATCGCTGAAACTACCTCTTTATCGTCAAGTAATCCCGTCTTATTTAGACTCGCAGAAAGATCATAGGGACCTACAAAAACTCCATCTATGCCCTCTACAGAACAAATCATCTCGATATTATTTACGGCGTCGATATGCTCTGCCTGAATTACGACCGCAAGTTCTTGGTTCGCCTTCTCTAAGTACTCATGAAATCTCAGCCCATAAGTGTTTGCTCGACTTAAACCAATCCCCCGACTTCCGTTAGGGGGGTATTTGACGCAATCCACTATATACTGAGCATCCTCAGCGGTATTTACAGAAGGTACGATTATTCCCGCTGCACCGGCATCTAATGCTTGTTGGATCTGTACTTTTTCTTTCGACGCAATTCTTACTAGGCATGGAGTACTGCCAGCAGTCTGGATAATATCACGCACCGCTATGGCAGAGAGCGGAGAATGCTCAGCATCTACAAAAAGCCAGTCAAAGCCAATTTGCGCAAGGGCCTCCACCACCTCAGAAGAAGCCAAAGTGACCATTGTCCCACAAAGAATATCACCACTATCCAAAAGTTCTCGAAAATTAATCATACCGTTTCTCTCCGCTAATTATTGCCAGCCTGCTCGACACAACTACCACCATAATGTCAAAAATGTTTGTAGCCTTTCGTCTTTAAGATAATGTCTTCATTCTCACCCGACAAACACCGTACATGACTTCCTTCAGTTACCATACCAATTTTTGTGAGTTTTATTCCCTCTGTAGCGGCCATCGCATACGCCTCAACTAGAGCATCTTGAGGAACGGTATACATAAGTTCGTAATCATCTCCTCCACTCAGCGCGAATTCTAACGCTTCTTTTTCAGTATAAACACTCGATAACGACGGTGAGATAGGTATAGAGCTGGCTAGAAGATCGATACCCACGTCACTAGCCGCGGCGATATGACCAGCATCCGCTAGTAGCCCATCTGATATATCAATGGCCGAATTAGCTATTCCAAGCAAATTAATAGACAGGCTAATTCTGGCTAAAGGTCTCTCATATCGCTCCACGAGAAATTTCTCTTCTGCGTCAAGAGGAGTCTTGTTCAAAATGCCTAGCGCCCCGCTAGCATCACCTAAAGTACCTGACACCAGAATAGTATCGCCGATCTTTGCTCCAGCTCGCGTCAGCGGAGGCCCCGAAACATGCCCAACCATAGTAAGACTTATCGCCAGGGGCCCACGCGCAGTATCCCCGCCTATTAGCGAACAATTATACTCATCGAGACATTCCCCCAAGCCCAAAGAAAAATTTCTTAACCATGCTTCATCGTTGTCTGGAATTACAAGTGATAATAGGCCATAACATGGCTGAGCCCCCATTGCTGCCATGTCACTTAAATTTACTGCCGCCGATCGAAAACCAATAACTTCGGGCTTGGTATCAGGTAAAAAATGGATCCCTTCAACCAACGTATCTACCGAGAGAGCGATACTTTTCCATTCCGGCACACTAATAACCGCGGCATCATCGCCATTTCGAACTATTGTTGAATTGTCTAACTTTTCTAATGGAGAAAAATATTTTT
The DNA here is from genome assembly GCA_938075585.1 of uncultured Gammaproteobacteria bacterium. Lineage (GTDB taxonomy): Bacteria > Pseudomonadota > Gammaproteobacteria > UBA4457. The sequence continues at coordinate 10,882 of CALJHG010000040.1, forward strand.
TAATGAGCTCAAATTCATCCACTGATAAAGACTCGACAGTTTGGACTATGCACTTACTTTTGATTCTGCTGGGCGCATGTTCTTTGCTAGTTGATCTAATGTTCCGTTCACAAATCGGAAACCCTCAACCGTACCGAACATTTTGCAAAGTTCCACCCCTTCATTGATCACAACCTGAAAGGGAATATCTTGGCAAAATCTCATTTCATACGCGCTAAGTAACAGCACACTTCTTTCTACGAGATCTAACCGCTCCCAGTCCATATCTAAACACACCAGCAAGGATTGTTTCAGTTCTTCGAAATTTGCTGCGACTTCGCATACCAACTTAGAAAAATAAATTAGGTCAACTTTAATTAATTCTCGACACTCTTCAAATTCGTTCACAATTTTTTGGGCACTTTCTTGCTGCATTTGCCATTGATACAGAGCCTGCACGGCGCACCTTCTGGCTCGCACACGCCCTTCACGCACCCGTGATACTTTCGGCATTTAAACTTGACGCATTAGATTGATCATTTCTATCGCCGTAGCCGCCGCTTCAGCACCTTTATTCCCGGCTTTTGTTCCAGCTCGCTCAATAGCTTGCTCGATGGTATCAACAGTCAGCACTCCAAAAATCACTGGTACTCCAGAGTCTGTTGCTACTCTCGAAAGACCATTGGAGCAGGCACCCGCAACTTGTTCGAAATGAGGGGTAGCCCCTCTAATAACAGCGCCCAAAGCAATGATTGCATCGTATGAATTAGATACGACCATTTTTTTTGCTACAACGGGCAATTCATAAGCGCCGGGCACCTTCAATATATCAACTTCAATTTCAGCACTCGATGACCGTTGTAACATATCAACGCAACCTGTCTCTAAATGATCGACTATAAAGCTATTAAACCGAGTACAAATAACGCCTATTTTCGCGCTAGAATCGAGTAATAACCCACCCGACATATTGTTAGTTTTCAACATAATTAATTATTCCTCACGTTACATATTCCACCACTTCGAGTCCGAAGCCAGATAGTGCGTGATATTTTCTCGGATTACTCATCACCCGCATCTTGCGAACTCCAACATCTGCCAAAATTTGCGCACCCAGACCAATCTGTCTCCATTTCATAGGCTTACTTTCTTTCCCAAGGGAATGAGGGGACACATCATTTTTGTCACTGTACCTTGCAACTTCATCAATTAAATCAGCAGTCTCCACCTGATTATTTAAAATCACAACAACACCTTCGCCAGCTTCAGATACTCGGCGCAAAGCATCACGCAAGGGCCAACCGGCCTCAGCACGAATACTCGCGGTCAAATCATCTAGTGGGTTCGCGATATGTACTCGAACCAATGTCGGCCTGTCTTTACTAATATCTCCTTTAACCATGGCCATATGCATGTCGCCTTGCAGCGCATCCTTAAAGGCATGCAGCGTAAACTCTCCAAATTCGGTTGGCAGAACACTTGTAGCCGAACGATAAACTGTCTTCTCATTTTGCACACGATATTTTATTAGATTAGCGATAGTCCCAATTTTGAGACCAAAGCTAGCCGCAATTTTCTCTAGGTCTGGGCGCCTAGCCATTGTTCCGTCATCATTTAATATTTCAACAATAACAGCGGCTGGTTCTAACCCAGCACATCGAGCAAAATCACAACCCGCTTCAGTATGTCCAGCCCGAGTGAGTACTCCACCCGACTGAGCCATTAGCGGAAAAATATGTCCTGGCTGAGTAATATCATCTGCTGTAGCGTCTTTTGATACTGCTGCCTCTACAGTTCGCGCCCTATCACTGGCCGAAATGCCTGTAGTGACTCCTGTGGCAGCTTCGATAGACAAGGTAAAGTTCGTACTGTGAGTGGCCTGTGTATCTCGGACCATTAAGCCCAAATTAAGCTTTTTACATCTGTCCCCTGTCAGTGTTAGGCAAATAAGTCCTCGACCATGCTTAGACATAAAATTTATTGTCTCGGCAGTACAGTGCTCAGCAGCGATTATGAAGTCTCCCTCATTCTCGCGATCTTCATCATCCATGATGATGATCATCTTCCCTTCGCTAATGTCGGCAACAAGTTCTTCAGTGGAATTTAATTTCATAGTCAAATACAACCCGTTCAATCTTATCTATTATAAGCCCTAGCTATGGATTTTATCTGAAAAAGGTAGGGAATTTAGCAACATACTGTATTATATAACAAATATCCTATTTATCTTCATTCTAGTAAGCCTGCGCGCTCTAGGATTGATAACGAAATAGTAGAATCCACATTGTCTGCGCTTGATTCAATTAGTCGGTCAAGATAACGAGCTACCAAATCCACTTCTACGTTTATTGTGGAACCGGTCTCACTTTCGCCCAAAGTTGTATTATCAAGTGTGTGAGGAATCGTTAGAACTTCGAACTCATCTTTGCCGGCACCGTTTACGGTTAAGCTCACACCGTCCAAAGAAACTGAACCTTTGAAAGCTAAATATTTGGAAAGTTCACTCGGTATCTGGACTACGAAACGAATATATTCATCAAGTACTTCTCGCGATTTTATCTTTCCTACGCCATCTATATGCCCGCTGACCAAATGACCGCCGAGGCGATCATTAAATCTAAGTGCTTTTTCCAAATTAACCTTGTCACCTGTCTTACGCTGCCCTAACGTCGTTCTAGCGAGAGTTTCAGCAGATACATCCACCTCAAATTGTCCAGATTCGAACCCAGTAACGGTGAGACATGGACCCGAAACTGCAATAGAGTCTCCTAAGATTACGTCCGTAAAGTCTAGCTGAGGTGCAAGAATCCTCATTCGCATGGACGATTTAACCGGCTCTATCTCAACTATTTTTCCTACTTCTTGTACAATTCCTGTAAACACCTGTTAAGTCCTCCATCTATCAAATATTAGGCACTAACGTCGCTACCATGTCGTTCCCTAAGGATGACCATGATTTTAACTTCAATTCTTGTACCTCGCTCAGCCTATCAGGTGAGGGCACTTGGAATGCACGTCTACCTTCGGTACCGACAATTTTTGGCGCAATATATAGCGTCAACTCATCAAATAGTTTTCTCTGTATGAATTGCCGAGTCAAAACAGGTCCGGCCTCGATCAATATATTATTTAGTCCGTGAGAGGCACACCTATCAAGAACAAGTTCAAGATCCATCGCTCCTGACAACTCTTCCACACTTTCAATTTCAGCTAATCTAGATAATTTATTATTGTATTTCGACTCAAAGGACTTGCCGCAAAAAATTAATACTTTCCCGCCGACTGTGAATAAGCTAGCCGAACTAGGGCAACGTAACTGGGTATCCAAAATAATTCTAGTCACTTCTCGTCCGCGCATTTGTGATTTTTTTTCGCGGACATTCAATAGTGGATCATCCGTCAAAATGGTACCTATCCCTGTCATCACACCGCACGACAAAGCCCTCAACCTTTGGCCATCAGATCTCGCGGCTTCGCCTGTGATCCACTTACTCTCGCCACTAGCCATCGCCATCGCCCCATCTAAGCTCATAGCCATCTTCAATCTCACGTAAGGCTTCCCCTTTGCCATGCGTTTAATGAAGCCTTGATTTAGCTCCAATGCCTCGCTCTCACAGACTCCGCTTAGAACATCTATACCAGCGTCGCAGAGAATACGATGTCCAGTTCCGGACACCTTGGGATTTGGATCCTCGCAAGCGTACACTACTCTAGAAATACCAGCTGAAATAAGAGCTTCGACACATGGTCCTGTGCGGCCTTTATGACTACACGGCTCCAACGTGACATAAGCCGTCGCCATTTTAGCCGTTTCGCCAGCGTCTCTTATAGCTTCTATCTCGGCGTGATTCTTGCCCGCAAGATGATGGAAGCCTCTTCCAATGATTTGATCATTTTTCACAATTACACAACCAACAGCAGGATTCGGGCTAGTCGAATACTCACCCTTTCTAGCCAATTCTAGTGCTTCGCGCATATACTCAACATCTCGTGTTTTAGCACCCATTCACGCACCTACCCATACAAGAATCACACACTAAAACTTGCATTATTTCGATCTCTTTGACCCGTCTTGCCTTAACAAGTCGAGTTGTTTCTCTCTGAGCTTAAGTGGCAGCTCATTTTCTAATCCTTTTATCTCCTCTAAAAATGCCTGAACATCTTCGAAGCTTCTGTAGACTGAAGCAAAACGCACGTAAGCCACTTTATCTAGCTTGCGCAGTTCATCCATTAGATATTCACCGACCACATCTGCAGCAATTTCGCGATCACCTAGGGCACGTATAGACTTTTTGACATTATTTAATGAAGCCTCAATAAGTTCAGACGACACAGGCCGCTTTTCTAATGCCTTCAGCATTCCGTGCTGCAGCTTTTCTTCACTAAAGGGTTCTCGAGCGCCATCGCTTTTGATTACACGAGGGAAATTAAGCTCGGGTTTCTCGTGAGTGGTAAACCGCACTTCACACTGCTGACAAACCCTACGGCGCCTCACCTGCTCCCCATCTCCTATAAGACGCGAGTCAATGACACGAGTATCGTTATTACCGCAAAATGGACAAATCATTAATCCACCCCTTAATGAAACCGGTAGGAATACCTGTTCCGAGTTTTACCTCACATATACAGGAAAGCTAGTACAAAGTTCTTCCACCTTCTTTCTTACATCCAAGACCATCTTCTCGGAGGTAGGATTATCTAGAATATCACACATCCAGCCGGCAATAATTCTAGCTTCACTCTCCTTGAATCCTCGAGTGGTGATTGCCGGGGTGCCAATTCTAATACCACTTGTCACAAATGGAGATAAGGGGTCGTTGGGAACCGCATTTTTATTAACAGTAAGGTGTGCTTCTCCTAGCAGCGCGTCAGCTATTTTTCCTGTGATTTCCTTGTCAACTAAATCTACTAGAAAAAGGTGATTGTCTGTTCCTCCCGAAACAACTTTATAACTCCTATCAATAAAAGTTTGAGCCATTACCTGTGCGTTGATTAAGACCTGCTGTTGATACTCTTTAAAGTCAGCCATCATAGCCTCTTTAAACGCTACCGCTTTAGCGGCAATGACATGCATCAAAGGCCCCCCCTGCGTACCTGGGAAAACAGCTGAGTTCAGTTTCTTTTCAATGTTCGGGTTAGACCGCGCCATAATTAACCCAGATCTAGGCCCACGAAGCGTTTTATGCGTGGTGGTTGTAGTAACGTCTGCCACTCCAACCGGGCTTGGGTACAAACCCACCGCTACCAGACCTGCAACGTGCGCCATATCTGACAGCATAAAAGCGCCCACCTCATCCGCAATTTCTCTAAAAAACTCCCAATCAATAACCCGAGAATACGCCGAAAACCCAGTTACAATAAGCTTAGGTCTATGCTTGCGAGCCAGCCTCGCGACTTCGCTGTAATCGATAAGTCCCGTCTTAGCATCTAATCCATACTGGACAGAGTTATAAATTCTACCTGAAAAGTTAACGCTAGCGCCGTGAGTTAAGTGCCCTCCATCTGCGAGGCTCATGCCTAAGATAGTATCCCCCGGTTCAAGTAAAGCAAGATATGCAGCTGAGTTTGCTTGAGATCCAGAGTGTGCTTGGACATTCGCGTAATCCGCTCCAAATAGCGAGCACGCCCTATTTATTGCTAGCGTTTCAGTCCTGTCGACATGCTCGCATCCACCATAGTATCTTTTACCCGGATATCCTTCCGCATACTTATTGGTTAAGACGCTCCCACAAGCTGCTAAAACCCTGCTGCTCGCATAGTTTTCTGACGCTATCAATTCTATGTGCGTTTCCTGACGAGTTTCCTCCGCATCCATTGTCTCCCATAAATCAGGGTCAAAATCTTTTATGTCAGATCTACTAAAGGACATGGGCAAACTCCTAATTAAAAAATATTTGCACTCGGGAAATATTAACTTATTACCAAGATACTACTGCGACGATTAATCTCTTGATATTATCTTCCATCGGGCTTTAAGACACAATTGGCTATGAAGAGCAATACAAACTAAAATTGACTAATATCAAAATATTGTACGTTTTATCCGCTCATTAAGATTTAGCTCGAAAAGTAATTTTTAAGGAAAGAAATTTGAAGACGGCAGAAGAATTTTTTACTAGGGCAGAAAAAATTTTAAAGGCTCTTGAACTTCTTCTGCCACGAGAACGAGATCAAGAGTTAAAAAGCGCGCTTGCTTGGAAATGGAAAAAAGACAGGTACTTTTCCGAGCTTGAGGCGATCACGGACTTAAATCAAATAGACCTTGACGATCTCCTACATGTCGACCGGCAAAAAACTACTCTAGTACAAAATACTAAGCAATTTTTGGAAGATCTTCCTGCAAATAATGCACTACTTTGGGGACCAAGAGGTACTGGCAAATCTTCTCTGGTCAGGGCTCTTTTAAACGGATACGTCAACAGAGGACTAAGACTTATTGAAGTGGATAGGCACGATTTAATTGATCTTCCTGAAATCATAGAACGGATTAAATCCGAGAAATTTAAATTTATAATTTACTGCGATGACCTGTCGTTTAATGAAGATGATGAAACATATCGAGCGCTGAAAACAGTCTTAGATGGTTCCGTTCGAGCTACCCCTACAAACGTACTAATCTACGCGACTTCTAATCGGCGTCATCTGCTTCCAGAAAATCAGCAAGACAATCAAAAATCTCAAGTCATTAATGGAGAGCTTCATTTGGATGAAGCGATAGAGGAAAAAATCTCGCTATCCGAACGCTTTGGTTTGTGGTTGTCCTTTCATCCCCTCGATCAAAATCGATATCTGGATATAGTTAACCACTGGTTAGCAGCTTTTGGCGCTGACGAAAATCAGAGACAGGATGCGAAAAAAGAGGCCTTACAATGGGCACTTTCGCGCGGCTCACGAAGCGGTCGCTCGGCGAATCAATTTGCCCGAGACTGGTTAGGCCGATCTAAATTAAAAGACATAGAAACTTGCTGATATTCTATTTTTACCTAACCAAACCGTCTTCCAAAAATTGTAAAAGAAAGTCAGCTTCACCTATACGAGAGGCCGCGTCTGGTAACGCCTTGCTCAATCGTAATCTCTCACTTCCATCTAATCGGTAGCTTGTGTGCTCGGTTATCAGACTAATTACTCGCTCGGGAGATACTGGGCAATGATTATAGAACTCAACTTTACCTCCTTTAGAGCCAAAGTCCATTCGCTTCATTCCTACATTTCTTGCCCGCAGTTTCAAACTAGCAACACTAAATAAATTAGCAACCGGTTGTTCAAACACACCGAGCCTATCAATTATCTCACCTTTCAAGTCTTCTAACTCGGTACTGCTTTCAGCGCCAGCTATGCGTTTATAGAAAACCAAGCGTGAATGAACATCAGGAAGATAGGCCTCAGGAAATAAGGTCGGTATGTTCAAGTTCACTTCGACTCCCGCTTCTGACGCATTAATTAGTGAGGAGTCTTTACCCGATTTCAATGCATCAACCGTTCTCATCAATAGATCGCTATAAAGACCGAAGCCAATTTCCTGAATATGACCACTTTGCTCATCCCCCAAGATTTCTCCAGCGCCCCTAATTTCTAAATCATGTGTAGCTAAGGTAAACCCCACGCCAAGCTCCTCCAACGACTCAATAACTTCTAGCCTCTTGGCAGCATCGTGGGATATTACTTTGGGATGGGGCGCAATTAAATACGCATATGCTCTATGGTGCGAACGACCAATCCGACCGCGTAATTGATAGAGCTGAGCCAGACCAAACTTATCAGCACGATTAATCAGCATTGTATTAGCGTTCGGAATGTCCAACCCTGTTTCAATTATGGTGGAACAAACTAAGACATTGGTTCTACCGTGGGAGAAATCTAACATCACTTGCTCTAACTGCTGCTCTCGCATCTGACCATGAGCGATAGCTATACGAGCTTCTGGCACTATACGCTCCAGCGTGTTAACTTCTTTTTCGATACTTTCCACCTGATTATGTACATAATATACTTGACCACCCCTGCTAATTTCTCGAAGAATAGCCTCTCTGATAATCGTTTTAGACCATTCCCGAACAAACGTTTTCACGGCTAATCTTTTCGAAGGCGGGGTGGCAATAATCGATAGCTCTCTGGTGCCTGATAGCGCTAAATTAAGAGTGCGCGGAATAGGTGTCGCAGTCAGAGTAAGAATATCCACATCTGCTCTTAGCGATTTAATCTTTTCTTTTTGGACTACTCCAAATCGATGCTCTTCGTCAACAACCAATAGTCCTAAGCGTTTAAACTTGATTTCCTTGCTAAGAAGTTTATGTGTGCCAATGACAATATCGACGGCCCCAGACTCCAGCGCTCCTATCACCTCTCTTGTTTGCTTAATATTCCTAAATCTAGAGAGTAACTCCACTCTTACAGGTAGCTCTGCAAATCGATCTCGAAAGGTCTCATAGTGTTGGCTGGCAAGTAGCGTGGTCGGCACAAGTATCGCCACTTGAAAACCATCATTTACCGCCACGCACGCAGCTCTTAAAGCAACCTCAGTTTTACCAAAACCGACATCCCCGCAGATCAGACGATCCATCGGCTGTGGATTTTGCATGTCTTTTAAAACCTCGTCGACAGCATTTGCTTGGTCTACAGTCTCTTCAAAGGGGAAACCATGTACAAACGAGTTATACGCATCCTCATCTATCGAAAAAGAATGTCCTCTTCTCAAAGCTCTCTTCGCATGAATTTCTAGCAACTCAGCAGCTACATCTCTAATTTTTTCACTTGCTTTTCTTCGCGCCTTGTCCCATTGGTCAGTTCCTAGTTTATGGAGTGGTGCATGCTCAGGATCCGAACCTGAATAGCGACTAATTAAGTCCAACGAACCAACAGGAATATATAGCTTATCTCCATCACGATATTCGATTTTTATGAACTCATTTTGAATCTCACCTACGGTTAAAACCTCCAATCCTAAATAGCGCCCTACTCCATAGTTCTCATGGACGACGGGGGAGTCGACATTAAGCTCGGTGAGATTTCGGATAATAGACTCATGACTAACACTGGACTTTTTACGCCTTCGCCTCTGCTCCGTCTGCCGACCAAATAATTGGCTCTCGGTCAAAACACTTACCCTAGGTTCGACCAACTCAGCTCCATTTTCCAGAGAAGCGACAGCGATGCCGTAACGATCATCCGCTCGTAAAAATTCTCGCCATCCATCAAATATCACCGGTCTAAAGATTTGCTCTCGGAACAGATCCAATAAAGCTTCTCTCCGACCGAGTGAGTCCGCTAAAAAAAGTAGTCTCCCATTCGTCCTTGATAAGTGATGTTTTATAGCAATAAAGGGATCTTCTGAGCGCGCATCTACAGGAACATTCACCGGCACGTATGTGTTAAACTTAGTGGGGCTATCACTAGTAGATGTACCACTTAAATAAACACACGCTAGAGTCTGAAAAGAATTTTCTAACTCTTCAAATTCGGCAAATATATCCTTTGTGGGTAGAATTGGTCGCGTAGTATCGTGTCGTAACGCCTCGTACCGTTCGTCCACTGATAGTCTAAATTTATCAGCTTCTATTTCGATAGATTCATCAAACACGACCACGCTATTAGATGGAATATAATCGGCCAAAATGTTGGTTTCTTCATGAAAAAGTGGTAGGTAATATTCGATACCAGCTGGGGCTAATCCTTCGGAAACATCTTGGTAAATTGTGCTGCCTTGATACTCACTCGAGAACTGCTCTCTCCATGATCGACGAAACTCCATAATACCCTTCTGATCAGTAGGAAATTCTCTTGCTGGCAGTATGGTTATGTTCTCTACTTCACCTGTAGTTCTTTGAGTTTCAGAATCAAACACTCTCAGGGTGTCGATTTCGTCATCAAACAAATCTATTCTTAACGGTAATGTCGCTCCGACCGGAAACACATCTATTAAAGAACCTCGCACAGCAAATTCACCCGGTGCCGAAACCTGAGATGTAGAGATGTAACCACTTTCTGTGAGTTTTGTCCTGAAAGCTTCGCGCTGTATCTGCTGGCCACACGATAAAGAAAATGTTGTCTTTGTCAGCCAGTCCTTAGGCAATAATCGATGCAATGCAGTCTGAATTGAGGTGACGATAATTCCATCGTTCAGATGAGACATTTTGCTAAGAGTGCACAATCTCTCCGAAACAATGTCTTGGTAAGGACTGAATCTATCGTAGGCTAACGTTTCCCAATCTGGAAGTATGTGCAATTTTAAATTTTTGGAAAAAAAACTCAGGTCCTGAGAAACTGACTCTACACTTCTAACATCTGGCAATAAAAGCACGAAGGGCTTTTTCGAATTCTGTGCAGCTTCGGCAAGAGCAATCCATTTCGACGCACCGTACAAACCGTCCCAGCAGACTGCCTCACCTTGCTTTGGAAGATCTGGAAAAACGATGGAACTCAAATTAGGTAAGCTAGTCATTTAGATGAAAGACAAAATTAAATCAGTAGCATAGTAAATCTAAATAGGAGAAATACAGGTAGAGTGAATCTCGGACAATGCTGTGTGAGAGTCTCTAGCCTCGGTAATCGGTCGACCTATCACCAGATAGTCCGCTCCTTTCTTAATCGCCTCGCTCGGAGTTGCAAAGCGCACTTGGTCATCTAGAGCAGCACCCAACGGTCTGACTCCTGGAGTCACGATCAAAAAATTATCATTGACCTCATTTCGGATGCTGGTAATTTCGTGCGGCGAGCATACAACACCATCTAATCCGCATGAATTAGCTAATTTCGCTAACCTTGTTGTCTGCAACAAGGCACCATCTCCTACTCCAATTTCAGCGAGCAAGTTATCGTTTAGGCTGGTTAAAACGGTAACGGCAGTTAACAATGGTGCGGTAGAAAGTTTCGCCATAACATTAGCCGCAGTTTCCATCATAGCTCTCCCACCAGAGGCGTGCAGATTAACCATCCAACACCCCAAGTCGGCAGCAGCTTCACAGGCTCTTGCCACAGTATTGGGGATGTCATGAAATTTCAGATCTAAAAAAACGTCGAACCCCAGGTTACGCAAGCTTACAACACTGTCAGGTCCAACTTTTGTAAACAACTCCTTACCCACTTTAACTTTGCATAAATTAGGGTCGAGCTGCTCAGCTTTCTTCAACGCACACGATAGAGAGGAAAAATCTAGCGCGACGATAATAGGATCACTTGGTACTTTCATTTCGCTTGACCCAACAATAGAACAGTATTTATGAAGACTAGGCGAGTTCCGCCTAAAGGGGTTGTCTTATCATTATAGGAGGCCTGTATCTTTATCTGCATCCCTATCTCTCTTAAATTCGTTAAATTCTCGGCTGATTTTTTTTTCACGTTGAATCTGCAATTTTAGTTTGCGCTTGATTTTTAAGATCTCAATACCTATAAAGATTGAACACAGACCTAGTCCAGAAAGGAAACTCGCGATTACTAACCAGGCGGTTTCAACCAACACCTCAGAAAAAAAGTAATTTATTAGGACTTCTTGCTGATTGAGATCGCGAAAAATCAAACTAATGAAAACAAATATTACCAGTGAAATAATATAAAAAACTTTCAGCATTCGCATTTCCCCAGCTATTGCTTTATGGCCAAGGAAAAATACACTTTACTTGGGCACGAACGCTCTATAGCTGACTGTATTACTCCGAGCGGTTTCCATGAACCGCATCATTAACCCGATCTCTAAGCTCTTTTCCAGGTTTAAAATGCGGTACGAATTTCGCAGGCAGCGTTACCGAGACCCCTGATTTAGGGTTTCTTCCAGTACGTGGCGGTCTGTAATGCAAAGAGAAGCTTCCAAACCCTCTTATTTCGATACGGTCACCTGCTGCCAGAGTTTGCACCATTTGCTCTAGAATCGTTTTCACAGCCAACTCAATATCCCTATAACCAAGCTGCCCCTGCGAATTTACTAACGATTCTATTAATTCAGACTTTGTCATTGTTTCCGCACCAATTTAAATGTCTTCAAATCAAGTATAAATTAACCCTTATTTGGTATCCATCTGTTCTTTTAGTAAATCGCCCAAGGTGGTCCGTTGAACCTCAGTATCAGCACTATATTCGTCTAATACTGCTGCTTCTTCCTTATTCTCCTTAGCCTTTATTGATAACCCGACCACTCTATTTTTTCTATCTACTCCCACAACCAAAGCCTCAATAGATTCACCTTCTTTGAGGAATTTTCTCGCATCATCTACGGAATCAATCGATATGTCAGAAGCCCTAAGGAACCCTTCTACCCCATCATCAAGATTTATTCTCGCCTCGGTGGCATTGACTGCAGTTATTTCACCAGTCACTTTCGAACCTCTTGGGTTTTGCTCAACATAGTCGGAAAACGGGTCGCCCGCAAGTTGCTTCACTCCAAGGGAAATACGCTCTCTTTCGGCATCCACCGCTAGCACTACAGTCTCAAGCTCATCGCCCTTCTTATAGTTTCTCACGAGCTCTTCTCCGTTTTCATCCCATGACAAGTCACTCAGATGAACAAGGCCGTCTATTCCGCCTTCAAGTCCGATAAAAATACCAAAGTCCGTAATAGATTTAATTACGCCTTTCACCCTGTCATTCTTACCTTTGTTGGAAGCAAATTCGTCCCATGGATTCGAGCGGCATTGCTTCATTCCTAACGAAATACGCCGACGCTCTTCATCTATATCTAATACCATCACTTCCACTTCTTCACCGAGGTGGACTACTTTAGAGGGATGCACATTTTTGTTGGTCCAATCCATTTCGGAAACGTGTACAAGGCCTTCTACACCAACCTCTAATTCAACAAAGCATCCGTAGTCTGCGATGTTCGAAACCTTCCCCGACAACCGAGAATTCTCAGGATATTTTGCGGCTAAATCCACCCACGGGTCACTACCCATCTGTTTAAGGCCTAAAGACACCCGCTGCCGATCTTTGTCAAACCTAAGCACTCGAACATCTATTTCATCACCTATATTAACTACCTCAGAAGGATGTTTTACTCGCCTCCAAGCCATATCGGTAATATGCAACAACCCGTCAATACCTCCGAGGTCAATAAAAGCCCCGTAATCAGTCAAATTTTTCACAAGTCCCTTGACGTTAGCTCCCTCAGTCAAGCTCTCTAGTAAAGCCTCACGTTCTACAGAATTCTCACTCTCAACAACAGCTCGTCTCGAAACTACGACATTATTACGTTTACGATCCACTTTAATTATTTTAAATTCTAAAGGTTTCCCCTCTAAGTAACTTGTGTCTCTCACGGGTCTGACATCGACTAGTGAGCCTGGCAAAAATGCCCTGATTGTATCCACGTCTACTGTAAACCCGCCTTTAACTTTATCGCTTATAATTCCAGTAATTGTGACATTATCCTCACATGCTTTTTCTAAATCTTCCCACGCTTTAGCTCGCTTCGCCTTCTCCCTAGATAGCTTGGTTTCACCGTGCCCATCCTCTACCGCCTCTAAGGCAACATCGACGGCATCGCCGATCTTCACATCCACCACACCCTCAGCGTTACGAAACTGCTCTACCGGAATGCTGCCTTCAGATTTTAGCCCGGCATTAACCATCACAAAGTCGCTACCGACTTCAACAACGATACCCGTTACAAGTGTGCCAGGGCGCATTTTGTTGGCGACTTGGCTTTCTTCAAATAATTCCGCAAATGTTTGACTCATGGATTTTAATGTTCCGCGTACCCAACCGATTCACCAAAGTGGCTTAAAACAGCACACACTCGTTAGATACACGCACTCCTCTTCGATTTAAAATGTTAAAAGTTCAGCTCAACTGAGGCATATTCCTCAGATCAAACCATGTTTCCTTACAAGGATTTTCACCTTATCCGTCACCTCTTCTATAGACATTACAGTCGTATCTAAAATTACAGCAGTTTGAGAAGGTTTAAGTGGGGATTGTTGCCTCGTCACGTCCCTCTCATCACGCTCCTTAATATCCCTAGAAAGGTCGGCGAGGCTAGCACATATTTCTTTTTCTTTCAACTGGTTATAGCGTCTTCGCGCCCTTTCCTCGACACTCGCGGTCATGAATATCTGCAAATTGGCGTCTGGAAAAACTACTGTGCCCATATCTCTGCCATCTGCGACCAGTCCGGGATTTAAACGAAAAGCGTGCTGTTTACTTAGTAACGCTTTTCGGATGGCTGGGGAAACCGCGATTCTGGAAGCGACGATCCCACACTCCTCGGTCCTTATTGCCAAAGTGCAGTCCAATCCGTTGTGATAGACCTTTGTTCTGTCCTCCATTCCAACAAATGAGACATCGAGATTGGAAGCAACTGAAACAAGATAGTCCTCATCGCTTATATCTAACCTGTCTCTTGTGGCAACCAATCCAAGGACTCTGTAAAGTGCGCCCGAATCTAAGAAATGCCAGCCTAACCAATTAGAGATTGCTCGCGCGATGGTGCCTTTCCCCGTGCCAGATGGTCCATCAATCGTGATAACAGCTGGCTTGGACTGAGCTTCTGACCCGGTATTGATCATTTAATTCTTAAACCTGCCGACTTAGCTACTTCAAAAAAAGTCGGAAAAGACGTACTAATGCCTTCAGCATTTTTTATCGAGACAGTTCCCGAAGCTTTTAATGCCGCCATTGCAAACGCCATCGCAACCCTATGATCTCCATGGGCATCGATCAAGCCACCAGACATATTACCGCCTGTAATACTAATACCATCGGGATAAGTCTCTACTTTAATACCAAGATTACGCAGACCATCTGCCATAACCGATATTCGATCACTCTCCTTGTGTCTCAATTCCTCGGCACCGCGCAAAACAGTAACTCCCTGTGCACAAGCAGCCGCTATAAAAATAGCCGGAAATTCGTCTATTGCTGCGGGAATGAGTTCTTGCGGTATGTTTACCCCTGATAGATTAGACGTTCTCACTATTATGTCCGCCACGGGTTCTCCACTACTGGCATCTTCGTCCCTAACCTCAATATCAGCGTTCATAAGCCGGAATATTTCAACTACCCCATTTCTAGTCTCATTGAATCCCACTTGAGGCAAAAGTATCTCAGAGTCCGAGGATATAGCAGCACCCAACATAAAGAATGCTGCCGACGAGATATCAGTGGGCACAGTAATATCGCATCCCGTCAAACTCTGACCACCATCAAGGCTAACTTCATTTCCATTAATATCTAACTTCACTCCAAATTTTGTTAACAGCCGTTCTGAATGATCTCGACTCCGACCTTTCTCAGAGATTCTCGTCACACCTTCCGCATAGAGGCCTGCAAGTAGTAGTCCGGATTTCACTTGTGCACTAATTACTGGCAACAGGTAGGAAATTCCATTTAGCTTACGCGCAGGCTTTACTCTGAGAGGAGACGTCTTGTTTCCGCTCATCTCAATATTGGAGCCCATTTGACGCAGAGGATAAACGATTCTCCCCATAGGTCTAACTGACAAGCTCGAATCGCCCTCCAGAGTAGCGTCTATATTTGCTCCGGACAAAATACCTGCCAATAAGCGCATTGATGTCCCAGAATTTCCCAGATTGATTGAACTAGTAGGGCTTCTCAAACCTAGTAAACCGACACCGCTAATTTTCACGCAGTCCGCGTTACGAGTATCAATTTTCACACCCATTGACCGAAATGCTTCGATAGTAGCGAGAACATCCTCACTCATTAGACAACCGCGCACTCGAGTCAACCCATCCGCAATGGCGCCAAACATGACGGCGCGATGAGAGATCGATTTGTCGCCAGGTATTCCTACGACCCCATTTAATGAACCACCGCGCGGGACTACTAAATCTTTCATTATCTCTTTTTATCGACAATTAATTGAGAGTCTCTAGCCTTTTTAGCGCTAGAAAAAGTTTCGATTATTCGTTCTCTATCACTAGCTTCAAGAGCCAGCGTTAGTGAATTAAGACTATTTTTAAATTCACCACAAAACTTCACTATATTGTCTTTATTCATCAGAAGGATATCCGCCCATAATTCAGGATTACTAGACGCAATTCGAGTGAAGTCACGAAAGCCGCCAGCCGAAAATTCCAACAATAACTGTGAATCATCTTGACGCAGCAAAGTGTTCATAACGTTATAAGCAAGCAAATGCGGTAGATGAGAGGTCATAGCTAAAGCGCGATCGTGAGATTCGACGCTCATTTTAAAAACTTCAGAACCTAATTCAGTCCATAGCTTCTCTATTTGATTCACAGCTTCTATCCGAGTATCAGAAGTTGGAGTCAAAATAACCTTATGATCCTTGAAAAGATCTGGAATAGCGGCCTCAGCACCGCTTTTCTCGTTTCCTGCAATAGGATGTCCAGGCACAAATATGTCGAACTTAGCTCCTAATATCATACGAGCATCACGCACCACCGAGCCTTTGACGCTACCCACATCAGTTATAATAGAGCCATCATTAACGTAAGCTCCAACCTCCCTGAGTATACTGGCAGTAGCACCCAATGACGCCGCAATCACCACAATTTCAGCACCGACACATGCTTCGCGTATTGTAGCCTCGAACCTATCAATCGCGCCTATTTCAACGGCTTTCTCCAGATTTTGAGAACTGCGGCCGAACCCAATAACTTCGCTGGCGAGGCCATTTTTCCTCAGCGCCAACCCCAGGGATGCTCCTATGAGTCCAACTCCAATTATCGCGATTTTTTTCATTTTTATTAATTGAATTTACTAAACATCGCACCTAGGATAACTACCCAGAAGCTTAAAAATAGAAGAATTCTCCTTAATTTCTGCTAGCGCATCAACCATAGATGGATCGTTTGCATGACCTAGCAGATCTGCAAAAAACAAATAGTCCCAAACACCGTTCTTAGAGGGTCGAGACTCGATCTTAGACATATTAATACTGTTTTCAGCTAAGACGCCAAGTGCAGCGTGTAAGGCACCCGCCTTATTGTTAGGTAACCCAAACATTACCATCGATTTATCGTCTCCTGATCTAGTAGGATAACTCCGCCCCAAAACTATGAAACGGGTCGTATTGGATGCACTATCTTCGATGTTTCGCGCAACTACCGGTAGTGTATATATTTTCCCTGCTTCATTGCTTGCTATAGCGACACAATCTTTACCATCAGACTGGCTCACTATTTCAGCCGCAACTGCATTACTGCTAACAGCTATCTGCTCAGCTCCATTTAAATTTTTTTCTAACCAACCAGCGCACTGCTGCAGAGCTTGTTCATGACCATATACTCGTTTAGCTGATTCTAGTTCGCACGCACCCAGCAGTTGATGGTGTATCGCAAGAACTATCTCCCCGCAAACAAACGCTGATGTTTCTTTAAGGGCATCTAACGATTGATAAATCGTCCCGCCTACAGAATTCTCTATGGGCACGACACCATAATCAACCCCACAACTTTCAACTTCTCGAAAAATCTCATCAATCGACTTACTCGCCCGAAGCGTGACCGCGCCTCCAAACTGTTTTAAAGTAGCTGCATGAGTGTAAGTTCCGAGAGGTCCGAGATACGACACTTTAAGTTTTTGTTCTAACGCCAGACACTCCGATATGATTTCTTTCATTAATCGGACCAAGACATCATTAGTTAAAGGACCGCTATTATCAGAAACTAAGCGCCGAAGAATTTCGGCTTCTCTTTCTGGCCGATAAAACTCCACATCTTCAGATTCGGCTCGTTTAACTATACCTACCTCGTTAGTCAAGCTGGCTCTTCGGTTCAAAAGGCTTAGTAGCTGATCATCAATTTCATCAATTTTGTGCCTAAGGGCGTTTAGATCATTATGCTTAGACATTGTTCTATTACCCTCCTCTCGATCCCCCATCAAATGAAGTGTTATTCCGCTATTTCATCTTCGGCTATTTCTGGGATTACCTCTAAGCCAACTAGAGCCTCGCTCTCCCCTAATGCAATCAATCTGAGCCCCTGAGTATTGCGGCCGATAATCGATATTCCCGAAACGGACGTCCTAACCAAAACTCCCTGCCCGGTTATCAGCATGATATCCTCCCCATCGGTTGCAGCAGAAGCCCCTACGACTTCACCGTTTCTTTCGTTGGCCTGAATCGCTATCACCCCCTGGCCCCCTCTTCCTTTTACAGGAAAATCACTAAAGTCAGTACGTTTACCGAAACCATTAGCCGTAGCCAATATCACCGTACCCTCACCCAGAATTGGGATAAGCGCAATTACTTCGTGGCGCTCTTTCAACCGCATCCCTCGAACGCCTCTGGCTGTCCTGCCCATCGATCTCAGTGCACTCTCTTTAAATCTAATCGCCTTTCCGCCTGAGCTGACTAGCATCACGTCACTATCGCCTCTGGTAAGCACCGCTCCTACAAGCACATCACCCTCTGTTAGGCCCGCCGCAATGATGCCAGAAGGCCGCGGCCGAGAAAAATTCTCTAACGGTGTTTTCTTCACGATACCAGAGGCAGTTGCCATAACAACAAAAGAATCAGCATCAAATTCTTTTATGGGAAGAATCGCTGTTACCCGTTCTGAATCAGATAACGGCAATAAATTCACTAGAGGTCGACCGCGCGCCGTCCTACTAGCTCTTGGTACCTGATAAACTTTGAGCCAATAAACTTTTCCAAAATTAGTGAAGCACAGCAAAAGATCATGACTATTTGCCACAAACACCTTGTCCACAAAATCTTCATCACGAGTTGTAGTAGCCGTTTTCCCTCTGCCACCGCGTCTCTGCGATCGATAGACATCCAAAGCTTGAGACTTCGCATAACCAGCATGAGACAAAGTAACTACAACTTCTTCTTGGGGAATCAAATCCTCTAACGAAAGATTTTCCTCAGAGTCTATAATCTCCGTCCTACGGTCATCACCGTATTGCTCAACAACCGTTATGAGCTCTTCGCGAATGACTTGCATCAACCTCTCGCTTCTTGAAAGAATGTCGAGTAGATCGGCTATCGTCAAAAGTACGTCTCCGTATTCGGAGACTATCTTATCTTGCTCAAGCGCCGTCAAACGCTGCAACCTCATTTCTAAAATCTCTTTAGCTTGCTTTTCCGATAAAAAATATTGATCCCCTTGCATACCTGAATCAGTCAGACTGTCGTAAGCTTCTGAAGTTTCAATATTAGCGTTCTTCAACATCTGTTCGACCATACCAGTAGACCAACCCTGACCCAACAGTTTTTGTCTCGCTTCATTAGGCGTTGGAGATTCTTTAATCAATTTAATAATAGGATCTATATTGGCCAGCGCAACCGCTAGACCTTCCAGCAGATGAGCTCGAGCGCGGGCTTTTTTCAGTTGAAAAATCGTCCGTCTAGTCACAACATCTCTTCGATGCTTAATAAAACAATCCAGAAGCTCGCGCAAATTAAGAGTTTGAGGTTGTCCGTCTACAAGTGCAACCGCATTGACTCCAAAAACTGTCTGCATCTGAGTCTGTTTATATAAATTATTCAGCAACACTTCGGCACTCTCGCCCTTTTTTAGCTCGATAACGATTCGCAAGCCGTCTTTATCGCTCTCATCTCTCAAGCCATCTGAACGTATACCATCAATTTTCTTGTCCTTAACAAGCTCTGCAATTTTTTCAATTAAACGTGCTTTGTTAACTTGGTAAGGAAGTTCAGAGACAATGATTGCCGCACTTTCTCCATCGGCGCGTTCTATTACGGCTCTCGCCCGAAGCGACAAACGACCTCTTCCCGTGCGATATGCGTCCCTTATCCCAGCAGACCCATTAATAATTCCAGCGGTCGGAAAATCAGGACCAGGAATATGCGCCAGAAGCGCATCGTCATCTAGAGCGGGATTATCTACCAGTGCTACACACGCATTGATTACCTCTGTTAGATTATGCGGTGGAATGTTAGTTGCCATACCCACAGCAATTCCGCTCGAGCCATTAACGAGCAAGTTCGGAATTCTCGATGGCAACACGGTCGGCTCGTTTTCCTTTCCATCGTAATTTGGGGCAAAATCTACAGTCTCCATATCGATATCAGCTAACAGATCGCTCGCGATACGTCCTAATCTACACTCCGTATATCTCATCGCAGCGGGGGAATCCCCGTCAACAGAGCCAAAATTTCCTTGCCCATCTATCAACATATACCGCAACGAAAAATCTTGAGCCATTCTCACCAGAGTGTCATAGATGGCATTATCTCCGTGCGGATGGTACTTCCCCATAACATCGCCAACAACACGCGCGCACTTAACGTAAGGCCTGTTCCATAGGCTGTTGGATTCTTGCATAGCGTACAACACGCGCCGATGGACTGGCTTTAAGCCATCCCTAGCATCCGGGAGAGCTCGGCCTACGATTACACTCATCGCATAATCCATATAAGACTGTTTCATCTCGTCTTCGATAACGCGAATTTTGTGCCGTTCTAATTGGGCCATCGTATTAAAAACAACTCTTTGATTAATATAGACAATTTAACACTAGATATCCTTGAAAATCATAACACACCTTGCCCCTAAACACACCTTAATTACGAGTTTCCAAAGAGACCAAATATAATTATGTTTTTAAACTTTCAAGACACTAAAGTACCGATTGTGATAACTTTGTTTTTCCAATAGATTTATTAAAAAATTATGCTACAGGTAATACACGCTGGCTGGATAATTCCAATCCGTCCTAAAAAAACAATCCTTACAAACTATAGTTTAATTATTCAAGATTCTCGTATAGTTGCGTTAATACCAACAACCGAGTGGATCGAGCCGAGTGAAAAATATGAGTGTATTGACTGCAAAAACGATGTATTACTCCCTGGGCTAGTCAATACTCAAGCCGGAGCCTCACTTTCACTTTTAAGAGGAATTGACCATACCGATAATAGATACTCTTGGCTAAAAAAGGGCTTTTTACCCAAAGATTTTGAAGGACAGACTGACCAATTTATCAAAGACAGCGTTCTCATCGCCGGCGCTGAAATGCTGTTAAGTGGTACGACCTGCTTCAGTGAGTTGTGTGTTTCAGGCGAATATGTGGCCGCATCTACTATTTCACTCGGTATGAGGAGCGTACCGGGAATTTTAATAAGTAATGAGTCTAACATTTGGTCAACCAATCTTGATGACTCCCTAGCAAAAGCACAAAGCCTATATGACAAATACCGCTCTCATCCGCTTATAAATTGGACCTTTGCTACCCAAATATCGGATATCACTCAGAGGGACACCCTGAGCAGGCTAGGAACGATTGGAGACGAATTAGATTTATCTTTACGAGTAAACATTAGTGCTAATTTGAGCCAAGCATCAAACTTAATGGAACTCGAACCAGTCAACCTGATCGGAAGGAAGCTAATAGTAAGTCACGTCCCTCCATTGCACGAATCAGATATCCAACTAATTAAAAAATGTGGAATAAGTATATGCCATACACCCAGTAACTCGATTAACACAAGCAATCAAGAATGTGAAATCAGTATGCTGAATAATAGCGGATGCGACTTCGGGCTAGGTACTGATAGTTCCTTAAACAACTCGATGTTTGATTTGTTTAAGGAAATGAGAGTGGCATCACTCCAACTATTCCCTAAAGATAAAGAGGACATACTCAACGCTTTCGATATCATAGAATTAGCAACTCTAGGTGGCGCTTCGGTATTGGGAATGGAAGATGATATAGGCACCCTTGAATCAGGTAAAAGCGCGGACATCGTTTCTATTAATCTAAAGGAAGGACTTAGTGGCCCACTCTACAATATAGAACAACTCATCGTAAACCGCGGAGATTCGTCTCAGGTAAGGCAAGTATGGGTGCGCGGTAAGCGAGTTGTAAAAGATGGCGCCCTGACTACAATCGATTCAAAAAACCTAAGTAACAGATCTCAAGCATGGAATCTGTCCCAGTAATCACTCGGCAACACCGTTATACTGATCCCACTTATTAACTATTGTACAAAAGAGATCTGCAGTTTTTTGAGCATCATAAATAGCTGAGTGCGCTTCAGTTTGATCCCATTGATGACCAGCTGATACCACAGCTCGCGCTAATACGGTCTGCCCAAAAGCGACTCCCGAGAGCGCCGCCGTGTCAAAGGTACTGAAGTGATGGAAGGGAAATTTTTTGTAACGTACCCGAGATGAAGCTGCTTTCACAAATGCCAAATCAAAAGTCGGATTATGTCCTACCAGAATCGCGCGAGTACAATTAAATTTCTCCAGCTCATCATGCACTATTTGAAAAATATCAGTTATCGCCGCCTTTTCCTCTAACGCTCTCCGAAAAGGATGGAACGGATCTATATTGTTAAAATCCAACGCGCTTTGCTCTATATTAGAACCTAAAAAGGGTACAACATGATGAGCAACAGAATGGTTCGTGTGCCAGCCGGTTTCGGGCGAGTAGTCCAGAAAAATAGCAGCGATTTCTAGGAGAGCATCTGTCTCGGAGTTGAAGCCGGCTGTCTCTACATCTACAACTACTGGTAAAAAACCACGAAACCTTTTACAAACTAACTTACTAGCCATCGCTTAAAAACCTTCTAAAAATCTAATGACACTTAAAACATGTCTGACTTATCGTTTTGTTATATTATTAGTCTAGCACTATGGAAACACGTAAACTCGGAAAAACTGATATATCCGTCTCAAAATGCTCCATAGGGACCATGAACTTTGGAACACCAAGCTCATACCAGGAAAATCCTGCGCCACTTTTAGACCTTGCACTTGATGCTGGTATCAACTTTATAGATACAGCGGAAATGTATCCCTCACCAGCTTCTTCCGAAACATATGGTATATCGGAAGAAATCTTGGGGAAATGGCTAAAAAGTAAAACTAGACATGACGTCGTGTTGGCAACAAAAGCCTCCGGACCGGGTGAGTTTGTTCCTTGGATACGAGACGGAAAATCTAATCATGATATAAAAAATCTCACGGATGCCGTTGACGGTAGCCTAAAAAGACTTCAAACAGATTACATCGACCTTTATCAACTGCATTGGCCCGACCGTGCAACCAATTTTTTTGGTCAGCTAGGCTATAAAAAGCCAAAAATCGAGCTACATTTTGACATCGAAAAAACGCTGGAAGCGTTATCGGAACTACAAAAATGTGGGAAGATCAGGGCTATTGGCCTATGCAATGAAACAGCCTGGGGAGCCATGCAATTCAGAAAAATAGCAGAAATACGCAACTTACCGGTGATTTCGTCGATTCAGAACCCGTATAATCTACTCAATCGTACCTTTGAAATTAACCTTGCAGAGTTTTCTCTAAGGGAAGACTGCGGCCTAATAAGTTATTCGCCACTCGCATTCGGTATGCTCACTGGGAAATATATAGAAGAGTCAGCTGGCCCCGAAGCTCGCTTGAATCGCTATTCCCATTACAAAAGATATAAAAACTCTATGGCATACAATGCCACTAAAGAATATATTGCGCTGGCTGAGAAATGGCAGATTGACCCTATCCATATGGCGATAAGTTGGATTATGTCGAAACCTTTTCTTACCAGCGTTATTATAGGTTTCTCGAATGAACAACAATTGAGACATAACCTAAAATCCGTAGACGTACATATTAGCGGCGAATTACATAAGTCGATAGAAAAAATACATCTAAAAATACCGAACCCTTGCCCTTAAAATGAAACTGAGGAAGTCAAATGGAAAATGGCAAATTAACTGCTCTATCGCCACTCGATGGAAGGTACTCTGATAAAACCTCAGAACTTAAAAGCTATATGAGTGAGTATGGTCTTATACGCTACAGACTCTTGGTGGAAGTCGAATGGCTAAAACTCTTGTCAAGAGAGGACAGTTTTACTCTATTAACAGAGTTTTCGGCCGAAACGTACACAAAGCTTGACACTATTTTGGAAAACTTCAATGTCGACGAAGCGCAAAAAGTTAAAAACATCGAAGCTGTCACAAACCATGATGTTAAAGCCGTAGAATATTATCTAAATGAAAAATTTTCCTCAGACCCCAAATTAAAAGGTGCGATACCTTTCATCCACTTTGCTTGCACGTCGGAAGATATAAACAATCTCGCCTATAGTCTGATGCTGGATGAAGCCCGTTCTCAAATTATGGTGCCAAAAATTATTGAAGTTATTAAAATTCTGCGGGACCAATCCCATCAATTGAGTGCGCAACCGATGTTGTCTCGAACACATGGCCAAACGGCAAGCCCTACTACAATGGGGAAAGAGCTAAGCAACTTTGTCGCAAGACTAGAAAATCAATTGTCTAAATGGTTGCATGTCGAACTTAAGGGCAAGATAAATGGAGCAGTCGGAAATTATAATGCACACCTAGTGGCTGCGCCTGAAGTTAACTGGCAAGAGGTAGCCAAGCAATTAGTAGCTAAAATTGGATTGGGTTTTAATGCTTATACAACACAAATCGAGCCCCATGACTGTATTGCCGAGTACTGTTACGCGTTGTGTCAAATCAATACTATTTTATTAGATTTAAGTCGAGATGTTTGGAGCTACGTGTCTGTCGGATACTTCGATCAAAAAAAAATCGATAATGAGGTAGGTTCCTCTACAATGCCTCACAAAATTAATCCCATTGATTTTGAAAACGCTGAAGGAAATTTAGGAGTATCATGCGCCTTACTGCAGCACTTCGCACAAAAACTACCTGTTTCCCGCTTGCAACGGGATCTGACTGATTCGACAGTTCTACGAAATATGGGAAGTGGATTAGGCTACTGTCTAATCGCTCTTCAATCACTTATAAAAGGTCTAAATAAGTTAGAAATAAATGCTTCTAATTTGGAGCGTGATTTAGAAAATGCATGGGAAGTACTTGCTGAACCGATACAAACTACGATGAGAGGCTTTGGCATAGAAAATGCCTATGAACAGTTAAAGGAATTCTCTCGAGGCCAAAAAATAGATAAGCA
Source organism: uncultured Gammaproteobacteria bacterium (assembly GCA_938075585.1). Lineage (GTDB taxonomy): Bacteria > Pseudomonadota > Gammaproteobacteria > UBA4457. Next base: position 35,691 of record CALJHG010000040.1, read on the forward strand.
GATACTGCACGAATTTATCGGAACCTTACCCATACCAATAGAGGAAAAAGAGAAACTTAAAAGTCTTAAGCCTTCAATATACCTAGGTTTGGCTGAATTTTTGGCAAAAAAAGTTTAAATAGAGAGTCGTTAGTAAATGCTACTTCTACAAGGCAACCGAGCACATTCCGATTTTGCGTTGGAAAAGCTTCTGAAAACTATTGATATTTCGGAAAATGAGCGAAGAAAAGTTCGGAGTACCTTTGCGTACCTAGTCGAGACAGACAACGAAAGTACAATGACTGATGGCGAGCTTTCGCGACTAAGTCAACTAACGGATTCAGTCGCTATCATCAGTGCGGAAAAATTAAATCAAATGACTTTCGCGGTCAGACCACGAATCGGCACTATATCACCATGGTCCAGCAAAGCTCTCGACATATGCAAGAATTGTGGCCTTGATAAAGTTTTGCATATAGAACGTTTAACCGTTTGGTATTTAGGTGAACTTAACAATGTTGAGATAGAGCAAATTGCTAGTGTCTTTTACGATAAAATGACAGAGTCTCTCTCATTCTCTGTGGACGAATTAACAAAACCCCGAGTTCGCGAAAGACCACGAAAATTGCAATCGATCCGTAGTTCTGATGATAACCAGCTTCTTCATGAAGCTAATCGAACTATGGGCCTCGCGCTCAACGAAAAAGAAATTACCTACCTCATCGACGCATATAAGAGCCTCAATCGTGATCCGACAGATGTCGAGCTCATGATGTTTGCCCAAGCAAACTCCGAACACTGTAGACATAAAATTTTTAATGCCAGCTGGATAGGAAAAGACGCGATCGACGATCTTAGTTTGTTTGATATGATACGCAATACTCATAAAAAGCATCCTAATGGGGTCCTATCTGCCTACAGTGACAACGCTGCCGTAACTAGGGGTTACAGCGGGGATCGTATGCTAATCAACTCGGTGAATAAATGTTACGAGAATATAGAAGAAGAGGTACACATTGTCCTCAAAGTAGAGACGCATAATCACCCTACTGCGATTTCACCCTTCCCAGGTGCAGCCACTGGTTCTGGAGGCGAAATTCGTGACGAAGGTGCGACCGGTCGTGGCGCGAGACCAAAAGCAGGACTTACAGGATTTTCCGTTTCCCATCTACGCATACCCAATTTTGGTGCGCCCTGGGAAACCAAGAGACCTTTAAATCCGCGTTTGGCAAGCGCGCTAGATATTATGCTTGAAGGACCAATTGGAGCAGCAACATTTAATAATGAATTCGGTCGACCAGCATTATGCGGCTACTTTCGAAGCTTCGAGCAAAATGTCAGTGACACCCTAACAAGGGGATTTGATAAACCCATAATGCTTGCAGGAGGCTTAGGAAGCATCAGAGAAAAAGATATTCAAAAATTAAAAATAAAAATTGGGAGTAAAGTAATAGTTCTAGGTGGACCGGCCATGCTCATAGGTCTAGGAGGTGGAGCTGCTTCGTCCGTCGATGCTGGCGCCATTGATCAACAATTAGAGTTTGCTTCCGTACAAAGGGGTAATGCAGAAATGCAACGGCGGTGCCAGCAAGTCATCGACGTCTGTTACTCCAACAACGAACAAAACCCAATACAAATGATTCACGATGTTGGAGCAGGTGGGCTATCTAACGCCGTACCCGAACTATTAAATGATAGTGATCGGGGTGGGGTAATTGAACTAAGGAAAATACCGAGTGCGGAGAGTGGCCTATCACCGTTGGAGCTATGGTGTAACGAGTCGCAGGAACGTTATGTACTAGCGATTTCAGACGAGGAATTGGAAAGCTTTGAAAATATTTGTCTGCGAGAAAGGTGTCCATTCGCGGTCATAGGACTGGTAACAGAAGAAAGACAATTGATTTTGAAGGACTCTCTACTGGGTACTAACCCAATCGATATACCTATGGAACTCTTATTTGGCAGTCCTCCAAAATTGATTAGAGATTTTGAACCCAAGATACCATCAAAGTGGTCTAAAACTTTTTCAAATGGTTTTGATCTAGAAGAATCGTTACACGAAGTTTTACGCTTTCCAACTGTGGGGGATAAACGCTTTCTAATAACTATAGGCGACCGAACGGTAGGCGGTCTGACGGTGCGAGATCAAATGGTAGGTCCGTGGCAGGTCCCTGTAGCAGACTGTGCAGTTACTGCAGCTGGTTTCAATAATATCGTGGGCGAAGCCATGGCTATAGGAGAGCGAGCACCGGTCGCTATTCTGAGCGCCGGGTCGTCTGCCCGTATGGCGGTTGGCGAGTCGATAACTAATATTGCAGCTGCCCGTATTATGAATCTCTCTGACGTTGTACTTTCTGCAAACTGGATGTGTGCCGAAGGCAGTCTGGATGAGACCAATAATCTTTACGAGGCCGTTCAGTCAGTAGGAATGGAGTTCTGTCCCGCGTTAGGGATCAATATACCAGTAGGTAAAGACTCCATGGCAATGAAGTCTAATTGGCAAGACCGGGAAACGATTCACGAGAATATTTCACCATTGTCGTTGATAGTTTCGGCCTTCGCACCCGTAATCGATGTAAATAAAAGTTTAACCCCCAAACTAGATACTGAAAGTGAATCAGTACTTATTTTGATTGACCTAGGTAAAGGTAAGAACCGTCTCGGAGCTTCAATCCTTGCTCAAACTAAAAACCAAGATTTTGGCGAGTGTCCTGATGCAGACGATCCGCAAGCTATCAAAGATTTTTTTACAGCGATACAACTTTTAAACGAAAATGGCCATTTACAAGCTTATCATGACAGATCGGACGGCGGGCTCATCATAACGCTTCTAGAAATGGCATTCGCAAGCCGTTGTGGTCTTGATATCAATCTTCCGAAAATAGAAAATCCGATGAGATGTCTGTTCTCAGAGGAATTAGGCGCAGTTATACAAATAAAAAAAGCTAATAAACATTTTGTCCTAGACTATTTTTCACAATA
>CALJHG010000041.1 GCA_938075585.1 uncultured Gammaproteobacteria bacterium
ATTGAAGATAATAGTATTGGTGGTTGGTATAGCTACCGCTCCTCAAAAGCCAGCCTCAACCAAATCACTAAGACCATCGCGATTGAATTTGCTCGCCAATTACCTAAAAGCATCTGTATCGCCTTCCATCCAGGTTCAGTAAATACTAGATTGTCAAAACCGTTCCAAAAAGCAATTCCTAAAGAAAAGTTGTTTGAGCCAGACTACGCTGCGGCTAAAATGGTAGCTGTGATAAACAATCTAACAACTAGTGATAATGGTTCCTTCCTAGCGTGGGATGGCAGTAAGATACCTTGGTAAAATCGCATAAGACTTTCACAGGAGAGAAGTGATGATCGGATATAAATTGAGCACCTCTAGCGCATGGTCCGAAGACCAGGTTAGGGATTATCTGGACACAACAGTTTTACCCTGTAGACTAGCCTCGATAGATCAAAATGGCTTTCCCCAAGTTACATCTATGTGGTTTCTTCAGGACAACAAATGTATTTACCTAAGCGCTCGCTCTAAATCATTAATATGCGCGAGACTAAAAAGAAATAATAAAGTTGGCTTCGAAATAGCAGGAGAGACTCCTCCCTACTCTGGGGTAAGGGGTAGAGGTACAGCAACTTTGATAAACGCTGTGAGTGAACCTGTTTTAGAAAAGTTGATAGAGAGATACTTAATCAGTACTGATAGCTCGCTAGCTAAATGGCTTCTCTCGCACCCTCAGTTAGAGAGCACTATTAAAATAGTTCCCGAATGGATGACCTCATGGGATTACTCAAACAGAATGAATTAAAAGAGTAAAAAATTTGTGATGACTGGACAAATACTGATGGTTTTAGGATAGTGGTTCTTTGTAATCAGGTAATGTCGTAGTTGTAACGACAATCGAAAAGGAAGAAGGAATGCGCGATATCAAGTTGATCGTCCTCTTACTGGCTGTCCATACGAATCTAATTGCCGGTTCAACAGTCGATGATAAATTTCTAGCTGACGAGGAAGAGGCAACTAACTGGGCTGGTTATGGTCGAACATACTCTGAGCAACGATTCAGTCCACAAACCCAGATAAACGATAAGACGGTCTCGGAATTAGGGATAAAATGGTATTTAGATCTTCCTAAGGATCGGTCGCTGACGGGGACACCTCTTGCTATAGATGGCATCCTTTACTTCAATGGCAGTTACAATGTTGTCAGAGCAGTAGAAGCTAAAACAGGAAAACTGCTATGGGAATTTGATCCCAAGGTCACCGAACATTCCGGAGATAGGCTGAGAATGATGTGGGACTGGAATAGGGGAATAGCTTTCTGGAAAGGAAAAGTGTTCAACGCCACTATTGATGGCAGATTAATCGCATTAGACGCTAAAACGGGAAAGCCAGTATGGACTGTGCAAACCTTCGATCCCCAAAAGCCACTCATAATTACAGGTGCTCCTAAAGTTTTCAAAGACAAAGTTATAATAGGCAATGGTGGAACTGAATGGGGACCAGCCAGAGGTTTTGTCACAGCGTATGACACAGAAACTGGGGAAGAGGCTTGGAAATTTTATACCGTCCCCGGTAATCCCGCAGATGGTTTTGAAAATAACGCGATGAAGATGGCTGCTAAGACCTGGACTGGCGAGTGGTGGAAACACGGAGGTGGAGGAACTGTTTGGCACGGAATTACTTACGACCCTGAGTTTAATCAAGTCTACCTAGGAACAGGTAATGGATCACCTTGGAACCCGAAAATCCGAAGTCCCGAAGGTGGAGATAATCTGTTTCTCTGCTCCATAGTCGCACTTGATGCCGATACTGGAGAATATAAATGGCATTATCAAACCACTCCTGGAGAAGCCTGGGACTATAATTCGAATATGGATATGATACTGGTCGACCTAAAAGTCAAAGATCGGCTAGCAAAAGCGATTATCCACGCACCTAAAAACGGTTTTTTTTACATTATCAATAGAGTGAACGGGAAATTATTGTCCGCCGAACCTTATGTTAAAGTCGACTGGGCGACAGAGGTAGATATGAAAACCGGCAGGCCAATCGAACGCGCAGGGGCGCGTTACGAGGACGGAGAAGAGGTTGTTTGGCCTAGTGCTTTTGGTGGTCATAACTGGCATGCGATGTCTTACAATCCTAACACTGGCCTGGCTTACATACCCATAATCGAAATGCCTGGTATGTTTTCAGATAAAAATGTCGATATCATGCACTGGGAATCCCCCTACTTTAAGTTTGATGCGGCCATTGAATTCGGACCTGACTATGTTCCCGATGGCATAGGTACTGGGGCGCTACGTGCATGGGATCCACTTCGTCAAAAGCTAATTTGGGAAGTCCCACTTCCGGGGGTATGGAATCCAGGGACACTTACTACAGCCGGTAATCTAGTTTTTCAAGGCAGAGCCGATGGTACTTTCCATGCATACACAGCGGACAAAGGCGAAGCCCTTTGGAGTCGCGATTTAGGAGTGGGTATTTCGGCACCACCAATCACCTACAATGTCGACGGTGTCCAGTACATTAGCCTGCTAACAGGATGGGGTGGAGTCGGCGCCGCTACTCCAGGATTTATGGGTGCTCAACACGGATGGGCTTATGGAGCTCATATGAGACGCTTAGTGACCTTTGCCCTAAATGAAAAAAATGAGCTTCCGCCGTCAAAAGGACCCATATATGCTAAGCCTATTCTTGCTGAAGATTTCGTAGTAGATGAAACTTTAGCGAGCCGAGGATCTAAACTCTATACCGAAGAGTGCATGATGTGCCATGGACCCGGTGCGGGAGCGGCGGGCAATGCTCCAGACCTTAGAGCTTCGCCAATAATGCTCTCCACTGATGCTATGCATTCTGTAGTAGTAAACGGAAGTCTGCGCTCAAACGGTATGCCCAACTTTGCCAAATACCAAGAAAACGATTTAATCGCATTGCAACATTATGTAAGAAGACAAGCCAACACTCCGGCACCATGTAAGGCTTGTAATGAAGGAGGCTTATAAAATACTTCACGGCTTCATTATTGTAATGTAGGATATTTTGATACGTACGTTGATTTAAGGGGACATCAAAATGAAGATCGCGTGTTTTCACCTAATGCCGTATCGAGATCTCGATTCCGATTTTGACAAGAAATACAATTCTGCTTGGTTCACATTGCCATTTGAAGATGTTGCCGATAGGGAGATGGTCTCTAAATATTATAACTGGACTTTAGACGAGCTGATCTTCGCCGCTGAATCAGGGTTTGACGGTGTATGCACTAACGAACACCATCAGAATGCATATGGTTTCATGGTCAACCCCAATATGATGGGATCTGTTTTAGCGCGAGCCACGCGTGGAACTAATACCGCTATCATCCAAATGGGCGAAACTGCAGTATTTTTAAATCCTCCGATCCGAGTCGCCGAAGAATACGCTATGCTTGATAGCATCTCCGAGGGTAGATTAGTAGCAGGCTTCCCGGTCGGCTTAGGGGGAGATTATGCGTACAGTTATGGAATGGCTCCGGTAGAGCAGAGAGGCCGATATAGAGAAGCTCATGATCTCATCGTCAAAGCTTGGAATTCAAAGAAACCATTTGCTTGGAACGGAAAATACTATCAATTGCCCATGGTCAATATCTGGCCTAAACCGTCACAAAAAGAAAACCCTCCAATCTGGGTTCCCGGAAACGCTAGCCCTAGCACATGGGATTTTGTGATTGAACACGATTATAGCTACTGTTACCTAACATACTTCGGAGCCCAAGGAGCGAAGCATATGGTCCAAGGGTATTGGGATAAAGTAGAAGAGGCAGGGCGGGATAAAAACCCGTATAGAATGACTTACCTAATCCCGGTTGGAGTATCTGAAACTGACGCACAAGCAGAAGCTGACTACGGAGAACATATTGAATATTTTTACCATAAATTGCTGCATATGCCGCAAGAGTTATTACTTCCTCCTGGGCACATGACTCACAGCAGTCTCACCCATGTTTTAACTAAAAAGCCATTCCCAGCATACGATGAATTAAATAATCTCCATTATAAAGAATTCAATGATCGAGATTATTTAGTGACAGGAAGTGCTGAAACTGTGACTCAGAGACTCACTGAGATTGTAAAAGAATTGCGTGTAGGCCACCTTTTACTTCTCCCTCAATTTGGCTCGATGCCCCATAACAAAGCAATGGAAAATATTGAACGTATTTCTAAAGGTGTGTTGCCGCACCTCCGAGGGATCTGGGACGACGAAGGCTGGGAAGATAAGTGGTGGCCGGCTGGTAGCAGCGCTTCTGAGAAAAAGAAAAAAGCCGCTTGAAAGCAAAAAAGGATAGAAAATGCATAAGTTGAAACAACAAGTCGTGCCTGTGCTAGGAGATAAACTCGAAATAACAGTAAATGTAGCGGGAAAAGGTAAGCCGATTGTATTCTTTCACTCAGCGGGTGGATTTTATTGGGACGATTTTTTAGACGGCTTAGCCGATAACTACACCGTATATGCGCCATTTTTCCCCGGAACCGCTCCTGGCAAACCTGATGAACTAGAGCAATTAGATAACCTTTGGGATGCTGTACTTGCTTATGACGATTTAATGGACGGACTAGGCCTTGATGAGGCGACCGTAATTGGACATTCTTTCGGCGGATTGTTGGCCTGCGAAATTGCCGCGCAAAGACGAGAAAAAATAAATAAATTGGTACTAATTGCACCAATTGGCTTGTGGAAGGAAAGTGACCCTTATACCGTAGCCGATTGGTGCGCATTAAGTTATGACGCGATTCTTGATGTTCTTTTTTACGACAAAAACAAGCCTCGAGCGTTAAAAAGAATGATGCGTCCTGAGGCTGATTCAGAAGAAGCCGCGCTTTGGGATCGGGATTTTATTTGGACAATTGGTTGTACAGCCAAGCTTGTTTGGCCTATCCCTGATAAAGGCCTTAAAAAACGAATCCACAGAGTAACTGCGGATTCGCTTATCGTGTGGGGTGAAAATGACAAGCTTATTCCTCCGACCTACGCGAATGACTTCAAGCAAAGAATCGTTAACTCTGAAGTTTTCACACTGAGCGAGTGCAGTCACGAACCTCCTATCGAGCAAACAGAAAAATTGTATGCCAAAGTATCTGAGTTTCTAACTGCTTAACTATTTCATTACGTCCAACGATATCAGTGGTATTTCTTCGAATAATTTTGCGTCTTAGTTTTTCTTACAACTAAATTGAAAAGGCAATCCGATGGATTTTGGTGTTACATTCCCGTCAAAAATAAGTGACTATAATTTGGTTATGCTGGCGGAAGAAGTGGGATTTCAACAAGCATGGTTTTTTGATTCGCAAATGATCTATTCTGACGTTTACGCCACGATGGCACTGGCCGCCCATACAACAAAAAAAATTAGATTAGCAACAGGAGTAGCGGTGCCCAGCACAAGAATGGCTCCTGTGATAGCCCACTCTATAGCTACAATTGCCCAGATAGCTCCTGGGAGAGTGGAATTAGGCGTGGGTAATGGAAATACTGCGCGCTTGACTATGGGGCTAAAGCCACTACCACTCAAAAAAATGAAGAGAGAAATACGAACAATACAGGCCCTGCTGAAAGGCGAGGAATGCCTACATGATTTTGGCGAAAGTAAAAAATTAATAAAACTACTTCATCCTGATCAGGGATTCATCAATCTTAAACAAAAGATCCCGCTCACCCTTTCGGCGTTCGGAGAAAAAACCTTAGCTTTCTGCGGCGCTGAATGTGACGCGCATCTGTCTTGGAATATAACTCCAGACGCACTTGTCGCTAATAGGAAAATCATTGATGAGTCAGCAGTCTTACATAATCGTGATCCTAACAGTATTCCAACTAAAGCAATCGTCCCTCTCGCTATTTTACAACCAGGTGAGACCATAGAAAGCGAACGTGTTTTGCGCAGTGTCGGCCCATTTATAACCAACCTTCTACATGTCCTTTGCGAGTGGGATGAAAAGCTCCTTCCAGCTGATAAGACAATTTCGGATCATGTAAAACAATACAAAAAGTATGTAGCATCTCTTGATCCTCAGCGGCGACACCTGATGCTGCATGAAGGCCATCTAATCTTCACACGCGATGACGAATTAAAATACCTTGTCTCTGAGATTGCTAATATTGCCGCCATGATCGGCACTCCCGCATCAATCATCGAGCAGATT
>CALJHG010000042.1 GCA_938075585.1 uncultured Gammaproteobacteria bacterium
AATTATTAATTATTAATTACTTGCTTGCAACAAGTAATAATAAATATATAATAATTAGATGTTTATAGTGATTATCTAACGTGTATTCTACTTAAATGAGTAAGCTTCGCTCGGGAAAGTACCGTCTTTCACTTCTTTAACATAATCACTTACTGCATTTTGAATGGAGTCGGCGCCTTCCATATAATTCTTAGAAAACCGCGTACGCTTACCCGGAGCTATATCAAGGACGTCATACAACACCAAGATCTGTCCGTCCACATCAGGTCCAGCCCCAATCCCGATAACAGGAACCTTTGCGCTATCTGTTATCTGTCGTCCCAGTCCAGCCGGGACGCACTCCAACAAAAGTAGATCTGCACCTGCAACTTCCAAGGCCGCCGCATCCTCTAGCATTTTATCAGCAGCTGCAGCCTCCCGACCTTGTACTTTGTACCCACCATACTTGTGAATCGCTTGCGGAGTTAAACCAAGATGCGCGCATACAGGTACCCCGCATTCGGTGAGCCGCCTAACCATATCGATTTCTAATTCACCCCATTCAAGCTTCACCATCGCCGCTCCACCTTCTTTCATAATCCTAGCAGCATTACTTAAACAGTCGTGAGGAGAAGAGTAGCTCATAAAAGGCATATCGGACATCAACAAAGCGCGAGATAACCCCCTGGATACCAGCTGGGTATGGTAAATTATCTCTTCTACGGTCACTGGAATGGTGGTCTCCCGCCCTTGAACAACCATTCCTACAGAATCTCCCACTAAAACAAAATCCACACCAGCTTGATCCAGAACCGTTGCAAAAGCCGCGTCATAAGCTGTCATCGCGGCAATTTTCTCTCCAGCGTCCTTCATAAGCTTCAAAGTTGCGTTTGTAACTTTAGCACTTGTATCAGTTTGCACACTCATTGCTCAGTACCACTCGTCTTATAATACATTTTCTATTATCCCCTGCGATGAAACACAGACCACTATTAGATGCCTTCAGTATGGATCCATTTTTCTATTGCATCAGCGATTTCCATAGGAGAGTCTTCCTGAATAAAATGAAGTCCTTTTACTTTCACTTCTTGCTGGTTTGGCCATGTCCGCGCATAATCACGAGGAAGTCCGCTTAAAATCATCCCAGGCTCAGCATCAATAAAAAGCTTCGGAATATTACTCTGACTCAAAAATTTCCCATAATTTTCCACTATGTCACAAACTTCTTTCGGTTCGTTCTCAAGCGGGATTTGACGTGGCCACGTCAGAGTGGGTCGGCGATCTTCGCCAGAGTTTTTAAAAGGCTCTAAATAAGCTTCCATTTCATCAGCTTCGAGTTCCCTAAGAATAGAGGCTGGCAAAACGTTTTTGACAAAAACATTTTTCTCTAAAACTACTTCTTCACCAGCACTACTCCTAAAGGTCTGGAAAATGTCTCGCGCTGATTCAGGCCAAACATCCCATGTCAATGGACAGACAATAGCCTCCATGTAGCACACACCTGATACGCGCTCAGGGTGTTGCGCGATGTGATCAAAGCCCAATGCACTGCCCCAATCGTGAATGACCCATATGATATCCTGCTTCAGATCTAATGCGTCTAATACGCCATACAAGTAGTCTCGATGTTCAACAAATGTATATCTATCGGGTCCAGAGGGGTTTAGTTTTTCAGAGTCTCCCATACCAATCAAATCAATCGCAACACATCGTCCTAAATGCGCTAATTTTGGCATAATGTTTCTCCACAGGTAAGAGGATGTGGGGTTGCCATGCTGAAAAATAATTGGTCGACCTTCCCCCATCTCGACATAGGCCATGCGACTGCCGTTCACGTCAATAAATTTCTTCTTTGCCGTCCATTCATTCATAGCTCTATCCCTTTTTATTTACGATCTAATAAACCACAAAGACAATTTAAATCCCTTTATCTGCTTTTAATTTGCTCCGCAAGCGCCGTGACGCGCTCGGCCAGCACAAGGTGCGGCTTATCTATCATTTTCCCGTCAATCTGCAATGTGCCTGCCTCAGGGTTATCCCTGAAAGCCTCAATAACTGCTTTTGCATGTGACAGCTCCTCAAGGCTGGGGGAGAATGCTTCATTGATAACGTCAACTTGTGCGGGATGAATGCAAATTTTTCCAGTAAACCCGTCGCGTCGAGCATCATCACACACAAGTCGCAACTGATCTAAATCCCTGAAATCAGCCATAACGGTATCGATAGCTTGAACTTGCGCAGCGTGTGCCGCAAATAGGCACAGCGACCTGGTCATTTGATAAGGCGCTGTCCAATCTTTATTTGGCAGTGTGTTCGTACTAGCACCTACTGCTGCCCCTAGATCTTCTGCCCCCCAAGTTAGGCTTGAGACACGCTTAGGACTATTCACATACTGGCCCATCGTGAAGATAGCAGCTGCAGTCTCTGAAATAAGTGGCAACATTTCTATAGAATCTTGAGTGATCCCATGCTCCACTTCTAACACATCCATATAATGAGACACACTAACAACATCATCTAATCCGTTTGATTTAGGGAAGACAACACCGTCCGGCGCGGCGGGAATTACGGTCGCAAGATCGTTTAAAATCATCCCGGAATCTAATGGGTTAACTCTTACATAGAATTTAACGCTCGAATCCCTCTTAGACTTTAAAAAATCTCTCACCATTTCTCTCGCCAAAGGTTTACGAGCTTCTGCAACCGAATCCTCTAAATCAAGAATGACACAATCAGCGCCAATTGCTGAGGCTTTAAGCATTTTTTTTTCGCTGTCACCTGGCGCAAACAATAATGAACGCAACATTACGAAGGCTTCCTTAATATCAGACCAGATCTCTTGCAATACGCAACCAGATCATCTTTTTGATTGAAGGCGCTATGCGCAAATAGCACGATGCCGTTATTTGGTCTCGATTTACTATCGCGTTTTTCCAGGATCTCGGTTTCAACCCGAATGGTATCACCGTGGAAGCAAGGCTTAGGAAAACGAACTTCATCCCACCCTAAATTAGCAACCGCCGTACCAAGAGTTGTATCATACACGGTGATACCCACCATTAAGGACAGCGTAAAACAGCTATTCACTATTCTTTGCCCGAACTCAGTATGCTCTCGACAATATTCATCGTCTAAGTGCAATTTAGCAGGGTTGTGGGTCATAGTTGTAAACAACACATTATCAGTCTCAGTTATGGTACGGGTGATAGCATGTTCAAATTTTTGACCCACACTAAACTCTTCATAAAACAATCCTGCCATCGTGCATCTCCTATTTATCAACTAAATCGTACTTATAACAAACTCTTGTCAACCACGGTCAATTAATTACTAATCACAGAAATAAATCCTTATATTTTCCCCGCAATTCAGTTTTCTGAATTTTCCCCATGATATTTCGCGGCAGTTCATCGAGCGTAACTATCGCTTTTGGATGTTTGTATTTTGCTAACTTGTCAGACAAAGAGTCAAGTAGAGTCTCTTGACATAATTCTTTCTCGTTAACCGTCACGACCGCCGCCACAACAGCCTCACCAAAATCAGGGTGCTCAACACCAAACACAGCAACTTCCGACACAAGGTCATCTTGTTCAATCTCTTTTTCAACTTCCTTAGGATAAACATTTAATCCACCGCTGATGATCATGTCTTTTGAGCGACCAGATATGTAAAGATACTCGTCGTCATCCAAGTAACCTTGATCACCGGTGATGAACCAACCATCTTTTGTGAAAGCCTCGGAAGTTTTTTCGGGAAGATTCCAGTACTCCGGAAACACATTTTCACCTTTAACTTCTATCGATCCTATTTTATCAACACCATCATGTGCCTCATTGACACCTGAGATACGAAGTTTCACTCCGGGTACTACCCGGCCAACCGAGCCAGCTATTCGCTTACCATTGATAGGATTTGAGGTATTGACTCCCGTCTCAGTCATCCCGTATCTCTCCAATACTGATTTACCGGTACGAGCCTTAAACTGCGCGAATAATTTCTCGGACAAAGGAGCTGATCCAGAAATGAATACTCTAACCGACTTACAGTTGTCAGCACTGAAAGTTGGATCGGCCATTAACCGAGAATAATGTGTTGGCACTCCCGCCATGACGGTACTATCAGCTAACTCGTCAATCGTTTCCTTTACGTTAAAGGCCAGCATGTATTTAATTTGACATCCGCTCAATAATGATGGTCCTAGCAATATGAAGAGACCATGTACATGAAACACAGGGAGCACATGCAGGACGATATCGCTTGCTCTAAACTCCCACAGACCTTTCAATGTGCTGGCATTGCTGAAAAGGTTCCCATGAGTTAACCGAATGCCTTTAGGATCACCAGTGGTACCTGACGAGTACAAAAGTGCCGCTGTTTCCTCGCTACTCATCTTTACCGTTTTGAAAAATTTGCCATCGTCAACCTGAGGCCGGAACAATCTATCTCCTTCGTGGCCATCTAAAGGAAGGATCTCACCAGCTTTTTTGTATTCTAGAGCATCAAATTTACTGAGCAAGGCTTGCGAAGACACTACTAGTTTAGGCTGTGCGTCTTTAAGAAAAAATTGAAGTTCAGACGATGTGTACGCAGGATTTAACGGATGAAAAATACATCCAACTCGTAGGCAGCCCAGATACAGCCAAAGAAAATTAAGAGATTTCTCTCCTACAACTGATATTACATCGCCTTTAATCAAGCCGAGATCGGTAAGAGTGCAGGCTACAGCACCTGAGATTTTATCAAGATCGCCGTAAGTAAACTCTTCTCCCTCACACAGAATAGCCCGATTTTGTAATTGGAATTGTTCACGAAAACGTGCGTACAAATTCTCGCTTTCGCTCATATCTTTTAAATGCCTACGCCACTACAAAGAGCGAGAGATAAGCTCCTTCATGATTTCGTTGGAGCCGCCATAAATCATTTGTACCCGACTGTCAGCAAAATAATGTGCCACTGGGTATTCCATCATATAACCATAACCGCCATGGAGCTGAAGGCATTGATGCGCGGCTTCGAATTGCTTCTCCGAGCACCACCATTTAGCCATTGAGGCAGTCTCATTATCTAAACGGTCCTCCTGCAACTCACCAATGCAGTAATCGATAAAAACTCTGGAAATTTTGGCCTCCGTAGCTATCTCTGCTAGTTTGAATTTGGTGTTCTGAAAATCTATCAAAGGCTTTTTGAATGCCTTCCGTTCTTTAGTGTACTCGATGGTTTGCTCGAGAACCGCTTCCACCGCGGCTATGGCTCCAACACCAATGATTAGACGCTCACGTGGCAACTGAGCCATTAATTGGTAGAAACCCTGCCCTTCCTCGCCGCCTAAAATATTTTCAACAGGAATACGACAATCGTCAAAGAATAATTCGCACGTATCCTGCCCTTTCATTCCTACTTTTTTAAGTGGCTTATTTCGACTAAAACCTTTCAGGTCGTCAACTTCACACATCAACAGAGAAACACCTTTAGCTCCCTCGCTGGGATCTGTTTTGCAGACCACGCAAACTAAATTTGCATTGTACCCATTGGTAATAAATATTTTAGAACCGTTGAGCACGTATTCGTCGCCGTCTCTGACCGCCTTAGTTGTGATCGACTGTAGATCTGAACCTGTGCCAGGCTCAGTCATTGCAATGGATGTTATTATATCGCCTGATGCCATACCTGGTAACCAGCGATGCTTTTGTTCCTCGGTCCCATATTTGACAATGTAGTGAGCAACTATGCTTTGTATTCCATTACCAAAACTTGAAATACATAGCCTCAATAATTCTTCATAAGTAATCACATCGAAGCCGAAATCCCCACCACCGCCACCATATTCTGCTGGGACGTCAGGGCAGAGAAGGCCCATTTCACCCGCTTTTTTCCAATATTCTTTTTCAGGGTAACCTTGCTCAACCCAATGTTCCCTTTGTGGCAAAAATTCAGACTCAAGAAACTTACGAACTCCATCTCGATACATATCGTGATCTTCGGTCATCCAAGGTGATCTGTAAGCGTTCATATTCTCTCTCCAACAAAAGCAAGTTTATTTACGACTCATTGTCTCGAACCGGGAAAATTAAATCTACAAAAGGATCTGTATAACCCTTATGCAGCGTGCAGTCCGAAAACCGACACACTAGCTACATTGCGAAAAGGGTGTCCACCTAAATTATGAGTTAACCCCATAGTTGGACTATTTAACTGTCGCTCGCCAGCTCGACCTTGTAGTTGCAAATATATCTCATACGCCATTCGCAAACCACTCGCACCTATCGGATGCCCAAAGCACTTAAGCCCCCCATCAATTTGACACGGAACTTGTCCATCTTTGTCAAACTTCCCGTCCAAAACAGCATTTATTCCTCGTCCCTCGTCACACAGTCCGAGGTCTTCCATCACCACAAGTTCAGTAACCGAAAAACAATCATGCACTTCGGTCATGTTCAGCTCTTTATCAGGATTTTTGATCCCAGCTTCTTGGTAAGCACGCCCGGCCGCAATTCGTGTAGTCTCCAAGTAACTTCCATCCCAGCCAGTCGTAGACATTTCAAACCCATTACTGGGAGCTAACTGCATGGCCTTAACGGTAACCATATCCGTTACACCCATTTCCTTGGCTTTTTCGACGCTTGTAACGATCGCACATGCCGCGCCATCACTGACACCACAGCAGTCATATAAACCTAAAGGCGCTGCAATCATCGGAGCGTTCATCGCCTGTTCCTCAGTGATCTCCCGCCTCAAATGTGCCTTCGGATTTAACACGCCATTAGCATGACTTTTCACAGATACGTGAGCCATTGCCCTTTTTAGGTCACTGGCGTCGCACTTATGCTTTGCCTGATAAGCGCTTGCCAATTGCGCGAAAGCACCTGGGGCAGTTGCATTTGGTAGCCAGAGATCATCGAATGTACCTTTACTCCGTTCTGGCAACCCGGGATAACCCGTGTCTTTTAATTTTTCTACTCCGACCGCCATAGCAACGTCGCAGGCTCCCGCCGCGACCGCATAGACAGCTCCGCGCAACGCTTCTGTGCCTGTAGCGCACATATTTTCCACTCTAGTGACGGGAATATTAGGTAACCTAAGGGACATACTAAGAGGCAATCCTGATTTACCTGCACTTTGCTCTTGCATGAATAACCCCAGCCAAGCCATCTCAATTTGTTCCCTAGCCACGCCAGAATCACTTAGCGCTTCTGAAAAAGCCTCAACCATTAACTCTTCAGGCCCGCAGTCCCATCTCTCACCAAAGCGCGTGCAACCCATACCAATAATTGCGACTTTATCCTTGATACCTTTAGCCATAACTAGAATCCTTTACATTTACGCGCTTATCACAGGCGCAGGTTTCCAAAAATACCGATGAAAATTACGTTTATCATCGCGATCTTTTACTCTATACACTAATCGAACCGCATCTCCAACTGAGACACTACCAGACTCGAAATCAGTAAATTCGAGCATCACATTCGCTCCCCCATCAAATTCTACATTACCATATATGCACGGGGGAGAAGGAGTATACGCTAGCCAATCCTCAGTAAATGATTTAACTCTGCCAAGTTTAGTAGATAAAGTCTCTTCACTCTGTGTACCACTGGCCCCGCAGCTTACGCATACTATACTCAGAGGGTATTGAAGCGCGTTACATTTGGAACATCTCCCTCCTATCATCGAATTAATATCCCGTCTCTTTCGATAGTATGCAGAGAGAGCAGTCCTGTTATCACGTTCCGCACGCAAACCAAAATCCAAACCCAGTCGTTCTCTTAGTGACAAATAGAAAGTATAGTTTTCAGTCAACCGGCGTCGTTCCATAAATTTCTTCAGACCTTTTTTGGCACGCATACCGATGAGTGCGGAGGTCGTTTTGATAACAACTGCATCAACCCCCTGGCCAAAACCAACCAGCATAATAGTCTCTCCGGGACCGGCCTTTTCTAGCGAACTGGCAAGCATTAAAAACGGATGTGCAGCCCCAGTATCCCCGCAAGACGACGCTAAGTTATCTTCAAAGCGAGAAAGTTCGACTTTAATCGTCTTAGCCAAACCTTTCATCGCACCTGTAGCCCCATGTACCACAAAGTGATCAATATCCGACAACTTCACGTTCGCTGCAGTCGCCGCGTTAACCATTGCCGTGGGTGCGATTTTCAACCAACCTTCTTCTCGCACCCATCGTTCTTCGAGACTATAGTCATAGTCAGTTCCGGTAGACCGATATTGATCAACTAAGTCCTCATGCTCCGAGGCGCTGCCAAGAAACTCAGCGATGGGCTCGCCTTCGCCTAGGAGTAATGCACCGCTTCCGTGACCATAGGACATTTCTTGCGCACTAGCAGGCTTCGCTTCACGGCAGTCACTTGCAATCAATAAGTTGCTTGACACTCCATTCTTTAAAGCACGACTGAGGCCACTGGTAGCAGCGCGACGACTTCCCGCTAGATCCTCAGTTCCGACATCGGTACCCAAATTTAGAGCATCCGCGATCAATCCACTGTTAGAGCGATCTGCGAAAGGAAAGGTAGTCGAAATCATACTGACGTGATCAACTTTTGGACTGACATCGCTGAGACAATCTAAACCGGCCTCAACGGCCATTGTTATAGAATCCTCGTCCCAATTTGCCACGGTTCTCTCACCTGAAGCCAGTGCTCGAAGATTCGGCGCAGCCCAACCCACTGCTCCAAAAATTGCTTTTCTGTCTAATCGTAATGCAGGCACGTAAGCACCAAACGATAAAATCCCATAACTCATAAATTTATTCTCTCAAAGTGAGTGGTTAACAACATTTTAATCGCGAGGGAAAACGCTATAAATTATCAGCGTAATAATGCAACTCCCCAAGAAGGATATTATGCGCTCATCGGACATATAAACTCAAATGACACGACTATTTCTAAATCGCCGAATTTCAAAATCGTTGAATCCGATCTCTTTTAAGACTTCTTCTGAATGCTCGCCTATGCTCGGCGGCTGTCCAAGAGAAGACTTATAGCTTGAAAAATCCAAAGGTATCCGTGTCGCATGGATCTTGCCTTCAGGCGACACAGGGTTAATTGATTCGACGAAGCTCATTGCGTCAACCTGGGGGTGAGACGCGACTTCAGTGACCCCAAGAACAGGACCACAAGGCACCCCTAACTCCGACAACTGTTCAAGTACTTTCTCCGTGGTAAACTTGCTTGCCCATTCACCTACAGTTTCACAGATAAAATTTCGATGTTCTGCTCTCGATTGATCAGACTCGAAGCGCACGTCGTCGATCCATTCTGGCTTACCTATCACTTTAGCTATTCGAGAAAATAATCCATTGCCGACGACTTGAGTAATAACGCTACCATCGCGGGTTTTAAAAATATCAGTGGGTGCGGTAGTTTGACCACGATTGCCATCGGGACGTCGGTCGGTACTTAAGGTCTCCTGTTCAATAATTGCGCTACTAAAAGCGCCAATTGCGGAACCCAGCAAAGACGTTTGAACATGCTGACCCTCTCCATCTTGATCTCTTTGGCGCAAAGCGGCCATTGTTCCAAACGCTCCCATCACAGCCGTAGTGTAGTCAGCGTAAGGAGCTGCAGATCGTCGCGGTTCCTCCTCAGTACCCGACATAAAGGCGGAACCTGACATCACCTGAGCAATACCATCAAACCCTGCCCAATCACTCCATGGGCCATCATGGCCGAAACATGTCTGCGTTGTCAGTATAATGTTTCTCTTCAGGGATTTAAGGCTATCGTAATCTAGACCTAAGCGCTTGAGCACTTTCCCAGGCATGTTAGCAATAACCACGTCGGCCGATTCTACCAAACGTTCAACTATCACTCTCGAATCTGGCGACTTTAAGTCCAGAGTAAGGCCCCTTTTCCCCAAACCGGTCATAGAAAGTAATGCACTCGTGTCACCGTAGAGCGGGGTAACAAAGCGGTCTTCTCCCCCTGATGGTTTTTCTACCCTAATGACATCAGCCCCCAAATAAGCAAGCAGTCTGGCGCAATAAGGTCCGGCAATATATCTAGAGAAATCGATAACCCTGATACCTTTCAGCGCTCCTTTGGAAAAGGCTTTGACTTCTTCGTGTTCCATATCGACTCCTAAGTCCTCAGCATCTGGGATATTTATCTTTTACTAAAAATGGTTATTAGTTAGCATATCACTATGACTTTCAATTTTCGTACTATCTCGATATTTCTCGTTCTAGTTGTCCTATCGAGGGCAACCATTCCTGTCGGATACATGGTATCCAGCGCTGAACGCGCTGATGGTATAAGCCTACAGTTAAACTTATGCCCAAGCCAAAATAATTTCGATCTAAATGAAGCGACCCCAAATATTACTGTCTCCCCGCATCAGCAAATGGTTAGTCATGGCTATACTGGCCATCATCCGGTGCCTGAAAAGCATCAAGATAACCGCCACAAGGGACATAGTGACAAATTAATATCCCATGAAATCTGTTATCTGTGGGTAGCGAGCTCACCAAACGTAGCGAACACCGAAAAAGCACTCTGGCTATCAGACCCTATCTTTTTTAAAGCACTGTCAGTCTATAGAGCCATCACTCCAAATAGAAACTTTTACAATCAAAAACAGACTCGTGCGCCCCCTGTAAAAACTCTTAGCTAAACAACAATCAGTTTATAACAAGGAGCATATGCAAATGTGGTGTGCTCCTCGACATTAAGAGTTAGATGCTATGAAACTACCAGTATACCTAATACGAACCTGCGCGCTCGTGTGTGCACTTATATTAATAACCCAAGTGAATGCGCATGAATCTAATAAAAAAAGAATGCGTGCCGATTCCCATGGACCTATCGGCGTGATGGCAGACCACATGCATAAAAAAGGTGAATATATGTTGTCTTATCGACACATGCACATGGACATGAGCGGCAACGAATTTAACGGCAGTAATATTTCTGCCGATACTATTGTGACTACCATTGCAAACCGATTTTACGGAGCATCCGGTCAGCCGGCCAAGCTGAGAGTTGTCCCTGAGAAAATGGAAATGCACATGCATATGGTCGGAGCGATGTATGCCCCTAGAGATTGGCTGACCCTGATGGTCATGGCTAGCTACCAAGAAAAAGAAATGACCCTAACCACTTACAAGGGAATGATGGGCACTGAAGTAAGAGGTAAATTCACCACAAAATCAGATGGATGGGGAGACACCAAGATAAGTGGACTCGTTAAGCTGTACGCGTCAAGTCATCACAAACTGCACGCCCACCTAGGCACGTCTTTACCGACTGGTTCAACTAATGAAACCGATAGCATCTTAAATCCTATGGGGATGACTCCAACCGTACGTTTACCGTATGGAATGCAACTCGGTGCAGGGACTTATGCCATACTGCATGGAGTAACTTATGTTGCCTACAGGAAAAAGTTCAAATGGGGCACCCAATATGCAGCGACTAACTATCTTGGTGATGATAATGGCTATACTCGAGGGGACAAATATGATCTCACTGGGTGGGTTAGCTATCAGCCAATCGATGCGCTCAGTGGTTCTTTAAGAGTCAAATATTCTGACCAAGGATCAATCTCGGGCATAGATGGTAACATTATGCTTCCAACGCAAGCTGCCGATCCCAGGAATTATGGCGGCGAAACTACTACCATATTAGTCGGATTAAACTGGGCAGCCCAACCCCAGAGTCCGGCGAGAGGATTCAGGTTGGCTATAGAGGCGGGACTGCCAATCTCTCAAAACCTCCATGGTTTACAAATGGAGACAGACTTCTCGATAACTAGCGGTTTGCAATACATGTTTTGAAAGTAGCCCGTTTCCCCAAACTTTATCGGCTACTATACTTGTAGCCGATAAGTTCCGTTTTCGCTTATTAATGTCCCTGCCGTCGGTCCCGCAAAATGAGTGCCGATTATCAAAGTCGGAGTATCGGCATACTTCCCGAAGATTTTCCGCCTGGTCTCAATCGCTTGTTCATTGTCCACATCAAACGGACTGACCAACGCTGCGTCGTGAAACTGAATGGGGTGATGAATAAAGTCTCCAGTAATCAACCCAGTCTCGCCTTTCGACTCAAGTAAAACCGAGCAGTGTCCTGGTGTGTGGCCTGGGGTCGGGATCAAGCTTACCCCATCACAAACCGAAGCAGGTGCCTCGACGGGACGCGCTAACCCAGCATCTAAAATAGGTTTCAAACACTCTTCAAACACCGTTCGCTGTAGCTTCATGAAATCAATGTCTGTGTCTTCGTCAATATTGCCCCAAAATTCCAAATCTTGCTTGCCCATGAGGTAAGAAGCATTCGGGAAAGTCGGAATATAGTTGCCATCAACAAGATGAGTATTCCAGCCAACATGATCAACATGGAGATGGGTGCACAACACATAGTCTATATCATCAGGTTTATATCCTTCGGCTAACATGTCTTGCATATAATTAGTCGCCAGCATATGAAACCCGTCAAACCCTTCTCGAGACCGACTATTGCCAATACAGGTATCAACGACCAACTTATCATGCGGCGTTTCGACAATTAGAGAATGGATGCTCAAACTTAGATGCCCATCCTCGCTCACGAAATGAGGAAACAACCATTTTATTTGTTTAACTACTTCTGGAGTAGCCGCCGGAATAACATCCGAAAATTTAGGAAACACAACTTCTTGAATTTTGGTTACTCTGATATCGCCGATGTTCCATTTCATAAACGTTTCCCCTTCGTGTGCAGTTATTTCTCAAGTTTATAACAATTCTTCCGCCACAAGTCTAAGCTCTTCAGGCTTGGTAGCCGATATTACCATTGTTCCAATCTCCCCCCTCGACCCCGAACTTTTCCAACGAGTTAATTGTTCTTTGATATGCTCAGCGGGACCTACCAGGCAGCAATCATCAATTAATTGATCTGGGACGGCATCGCAAGCTTGTTGCTTTTGACCTGTGAGAAATAAATCCTGGATCTCTTGCGCAGCATCAACATATCCAAGTCGCTTCGCGTAGTCATTGTAGAAGTTTTTCTCGCGCGCACCCATCCCGCCTACATACAAAGCAAACTGGCTTTTTACTTCGCGTCTACATGCATCAAGATCATCCCCCATTACCATTCTAACAAACGGAGCGAAGTCAAAATTCTCCATCGATCTTTCATCGCTGGACTTTGAGAATCCTCGCTCCAACGCTGGTTGGAACAAATCAAACTTATCTGGGTTAGCCCACACAAGAAAAGCTCCGTCAGCCACCTCGGCGGCAGTCTGTGCTCCTTTCTCCGTAACAACTCCCGTGTAGATTGGAAGCTTGGAATTTCCATGCAATATACTTTTTAATGGTTTACCTAATCCCGTACTGCCTTCACCGACAAAGGGGATCTGATAATGTTCACCCTCATGAGTTAGCGAAGTTTCTCTAGCGAGGATTTTACGAATGATCGAGATATATTCTTTTGTCCGTGTTAAAGGCTTCCCATACGCCTGACCGTACCAACCTTCCGCTACCTGCGGGCCAGAAGGACCAATACCCAAAAGAAATCTTCCGCCAGAAAGTTGATCTAGCGTCATCGCAGTCATCGCGGTCATTGACGGGGTTCGCGCTGCCATTTGCATGATAGCAGTACCTGCTTTGATTTTTGACGTTTGGGCAAGTATCCAAGCTATCGGAGTGACTGCGTCTGAACCCCAAGCTTCCGCACTCCAAACAGACTCATAACCAATTTTTTCCGCCTCTAGTATCAAATCCATTGGAATTTGAACCTTTGCACCTGAATAACCAAAAACCAAGCCTAGCTTCACAGTTCTACTCCTTGAACATAATCTACAAGTTATTTTACCTCATATGATTCATCGCGTGGCATTATTTGACTACCAGTAATATCTCTCCAGACTAACGCAACTCATGCAGTATCTCACCGAACGCTTCTATGACATCTAAACATTCGCTTCGAGATGGGTAGAATTCCGATCCGTTTTTAGGGTTGCGAGTTCTAATACAAAGCCAATCTGGATTGACCCTTTCTTTCATCTCTGACATCCTGTCAATCCATTTCTGCTTATTACCCACACAGACAAACATGCTTTCTACTTGCTCCGCCATATCCTGTGACTCAGCTTCAGGCGAAAGTCCATTATCCGCGTAAAAGCTCCACTCGCGAACCCATCTGTGCACATGTTTTTCTCTCAATTTAGGATCGTCGCCTAACCAACCTTCAAATCCAATCGTGATCTGAAAATCGGTTTTCCCCTTGTCTAATGCTCTCTGACGCATATCTGCTACCGCAGGAGCCAATATGTCGAGATGAGGCGGGAACCATAAGCACCAACCTTCATAATCAAGCGCTCGCTCCATTGCTTTAGGTGCAAACGCGCCTATCCAAATAGGAGGACGAGGCCTTTGAAACGGTTTCGGGTTTAGCTTCACTCCCTCATAATTATAGAACTCCCCGCTATAATTGAATTCCTCTTGCGTCCAAGCTCCAACAATACAATCCATGGTCTCTTCAAACCGCCTGCCACGTTTCTCAAAGGGCACACCAAAGCATTTAAAATAATCTTGGTGATATCCAACACCTGCACCGAATACAAAACGACCTCGGCTCAAATTATCTACTGCTGCTAGGGCCTCAGCTAAATGTATCGGGTGGTGGAAAGTTGGTTGTATGACCGTGCTGGCGATTTGGACGGTTTTTGTATTCGCCGCGATGACCGCGAGCAGCGAGGTAACATTTGGCCACCAAGTCTCTGGTCTTTGGTGTCGCTCAGGTACCCATAGACCATCGAAACCAACCTCCTCTGCTAAACGTGCTTCAGCGATACAATGATCCATCGCGTCAGCAACTTCTTCAGGGCTTGGCGGTTCGTGCTGATCGTACTCACCAAAATGGGTGTCGGGCATAAAAGCAATTTTCATATCACTACCTCTTAAGAGCTTTTTTCAATAGTTGATTTGCTTGACTGTAACAAGAGTGCAGCTATTTTTCGAACGTTTTAAGTGAAACTTTGCAGCGTCACTTCGTATAACAATATTTTCCACAACGCTTAAAACCATACAAAAAAAATGGTTAATCTAATTTATTTTTTCATGTGAAAACATATGCTTACAAATACTCACTCGGCGGTCCCATAAAATAAGATGAAAACATTTAACAAATCCAGTAAACCTATGTAATATCTGGATGCGGAATAAATAGTAACTTTTTATCCGCAGACTGGGGGAATACAACCTGTGCGTACCCCTCTAAAACGGCTTGTTCGGCGAGGCTAACCATCTTAGGAGTTAACAATGGCTACAATTGCTAAAGAAATCAACAATGAAGTGGGTTCGGTCTCAGAGTTAAGCCCACCAACCCTGAGGCAAGCAGTAGATAAAAGGGATGAATTAACGGAGTCTAGCGGCCACTACTACGGGGTTAAAGAACTATCGCTAAAAGCCTCAGACCCGATTAAATATGAAAGATTCTACTCAAAGATCCACTCTTCCGTTTTAGGCGCCCGCGAGTCAGCTAGGTTTGTGGCCGCCAGCCCTGGCTCTAGAGAGATGGGCGAATGCCTATGGGGTATCACAACTGCGGAAGGCGATACTCTAGCCGTATCGACTGGTTTCCTATCGCATACTGCCATATTTCCTGTTGCTGTCCGGTATATGGCAGCCAACGATTATGACGTCAACGATGGTATAGAAGATGGTGATGTCTACGGCGTGAGTGACGGCCTAACTGGCGGAGTCCCCCACCCCGGAGATTTCTATTCCTTTGTGCCTATATGTATCGAGGGAGAAGTCGTCGCGTGGGCTGTCGGAATCAATCACCTTATGGAAAACGGTGCTCCTGTGGCCGGCTCTTGGGCAACCTTCTCAGTTGATACCTTCATGGATGGTTTAGTTGTTCCTCCTATGCGTACCGGTAGGAAACTTAAACAGGAAACTTGGTGGAAGGCCATGTGGGAGAGAAGAACGCGCGCAGGGACTATGAATATTCTAGACGATAAAATGCGGTTAGCAGGGTGCGCCATGATCCACGAAGCGACGCATAAGCTAATCGACGAATTTGGGCTTGATTACTATAAACAAGCAATTAGAGAGATTGTTGAAGAGTCGAGACGGCGCGTTGTGGATAACATGAAATCTACAATGGTACCTGGCACCTACAATGGGGCTGCTTTTCGAATGGCTCAATATAAAGGTCTACAAACAATCTGGTCGCACGCCGATAAAAATACTCTGATACACATCAGAGCTAGCGTTGAGCCTAATGAAAATGGGCTTATGGTAGATACCGAAGGTACTTCGCGGTGGGGTAACCACGCCTATAACGCTACCCCCGGTGCCACTGATGCTGCGTTGTTTTTAGGGATGATCAATTCATTTTCTCACAATACAAAAGTCACCGCTGGGATCGAATTAGCGGTCCAGCGCAATTACCCGAAGGGCTCAATACTTAATCCTGATAATGAATACACGAGTAATGCAAATCCGTGGGCACAAACAATTACGCTCAATAATATAGGGTTTGGAGCAGTCAGCCGCGCAATGTTTTGTTTTGGCTACCTCGAGGAAGCCTTCTGTGTAGACGGCAACTGGGGTGCATGGCAGGGGCAAGGAACCGCGAAGGACGGAACTGCCTACGGCTTCACAAACTTTGAATGGCTTGGAGGATCTGCTCGGGGAGCTTGGTGCTTTAAGGATGGAGAACCATTAGCGTGGGCCGCATGGTCTCAAATGGCAACTATCGGCGATGCTGAAGAATTTGAAAGCACAGTGCCTCCAATGTTTTATTTAGGTAGAAAATTGCTCCCGGGTTATTTTGGCGCTGGTAAGTATCGAGGAGGTCCTGGAGAGTCCGCGGTCCACTGGTGTGTCGAGCCCGGCAAACATATTGGGATAACTAGACCAAACGGCGGACTTTCTTCTACTGCCTCGGTCGCGCTCGGCATGAACGGAGCTTACCCAGGTCCTTCGAGCTTCATGATCTCGGCTCGGGGTACCAACTTAGACGAAGTAAACGAGAAAGGATTAGCCCCAAGAGATGCGCGAGAACTATTGGAGATGACGGACAGTGGTGAACTTAAAGTTGATGATCTGCAAGTTTGGAAAATGGACTGTCCAGAACTATCCATGAAAAATAATGATCTATTCGTCGACGCGGCTGGCTCCTCTGGAGGTTGGGGGGATCCACTTGACCGTGACCCCAATGCTGTTATCGAAGATCTAAACTCAGGCGTTTGCCCTGACTACGACTTCGTAAAAGAAATGCATGGCGTCATTGCTGAGCAAGCATCTAATGGTAGTTGGACTTTAGACCAAGCGTCTACTGACGCAAAACGCGTGGATTTGCGCAAAAAAAGGCTTAGCGAGTCATCTGACCTTAAAGATTGGTGGGTAGAAGAGCGAGATATCGTGCAAAATGCTGCGTTCTTCCCAGAAGTAGGTCTTATGTACAATGAGAGCTTGAGCTTCGACAAATTTAGAAAAGAATTCACGTCATTTTGGAATCTACCCCTAGAATTTAACGTACTGGAGGGGTGAGATGGAAGATGATATCTCGATCAGCAAAGGCATTATTGAACAGCTCGTAGAAGGTACCATAGACGATGACAACGTCGATAGACTTCTCAAATTGCCAAAGAAGGATAGTGACAGATTCTTTACTTACATAGAAGTGCTGCAGGAGCGCGTATCATGGAATGATCCAATACTCCTGAGACTATCCGATAAACTCTATATAGTCAGTAAAGGCCATGGTAAGCGCGTAACCCAATGCGAATGCGGCTTCGAATTTGGCGATTACAGAACGAATTGGAAACTTACCAGTAAAATTCGAACTAGAAAAACAGCTGAAGAAATGAAAGCAGTCTACGATCCTGCGCCTGCTGTACCTGAAGCCGGCTGGCAAGAGGTACGTGAATATTTCTGCCCTGAGTGTGCCACTCAACACGCCGTAGAAGTTGTTCCTCCTGGTTATCCAGTAATGTTTGAGATGCTCCCAGATCTCGATAAATTTTATGCCGACTACTTAGGACGTCCACTTTCTGACGCTTCTGAGGACTGGTACCAAGATAAAACGGCAGAAACTACTGCCACTTGGAACCAATAGGAAAATCTATCTATTCTGTCGATTGCAAATTATGCAATTGATACTAATTTTTTTGGAGAAATAATACATGAGCACCATAGCTCCCAAAGGCGATGTTGACCAAGATCTAATCCTAGCGCTAGACGCGGGCGGGACCATGACCGATGCCATACTAGTAAAGCCTGACGGAACGTTTACAGTAGGCAAATCAATTAGTCGTAAAGATGATCAACAAAAAAGCTACCGCGATTCTGTTGCCGACGCAGCTCAATCTATAGGACTCACGTCTGAAACAGTGCATTCTAGACTTGCTGCAGACGTTTACTGCGGAACGGGTATGTTAAATACTATTTTGACTGGCGACGGAAGAAAAATCGGTCTCATAGTGACACGGGGATTCGAGGATTTAACCGTCATGGAAGGTGGGTTAACTTACCTTGGACAAAGTCAAGCAGAAACCTTACACCAGCAATTACACAAACACACTGCCCCCTTGGTAGAACCCAAGAATGTTTTAGGTGTCAGCGAACGCATTGGTGGCGGTTGCTACTTAGGCGAAATTCATCTACCTGCTGGGCATGTGTTAATACCTCTGAATGAAGAACAAGTTAGAACCGCGACTAAAAAACTCATCGCAGAGGAATGCGAAGTTATAGGGATACTGTTTTTGTATTCTTTCGTAGACCCACGACACGAGCATCAAGCTAAATCGATCGCAGAGGATGAGATTAACAAAGCGGGTGCCCTTGTGTCGGTAGTTTGTTCGGCTGATATTGCTCCAGTCGCGAAGGAAAATAGTCGCCTTAAAAGTTTGATGTTCCAATGCTTTGCTGCGGAACAAGTAAAAGAATCGCTTTTAGACGTAGAGAGATCGGCTCAAGAACTTGGTTTTCAAGGCAGGCTTCTGACACTACTTTCGTACGGCGGCGCTGTCAATATGGACTACACGCGTCTTTATGAAACTATGATATCGGGACCCGTTGGCGGTTTAATCGGCGCACAATTTTTAGCTAACGTTTTGGGCCTAGATAATATAGTTACCGCAGATATGGGCGGTACAAGCTTTGATGTCGGATTAATAATAGACCGAAGAATAAATATAGCGAAAAGTGCTGATATCGCGGGTCATCGTTTGGCATTGCCAATGGTGGAACTTGACTCGGCTGGTCAAGGGGCAGGCTCAGTGGTTTGGGTGGATGAATATAAGCGACTGCACGTAGGTCCCGACTCTGCAGGCGCTAAAGTAGGCATTTGTCTAAATTACGACAAGCTAACGGTTACTGACATCAATGTCGCACTCGGTTATGTCGATCCTAATTACTTTCTAGGTGGACAAGTATCTCTAGATCGAGACAAAGCTCTAAAAGCACTGAAGGAAACTGTCGCCGACCCTTTGGGCTTAGACGTTTATGAAGCTGGTGCAGGCTTACTCGCCATGATTAATGAGGAGATGAATGACTTACTAAGGACCATGGTAGCTTCCAAAGGATATGATACCCATGACTTCACCATGCTCTACTATGGCGGCGCGGGTCCCGTTCATATGTATGGCTTTGCCGAAGGAATCGAATTTAAAGACGTAATAACAGTTCCTTGGGCCGCTGGATTCTCAGCATTCGGGGCCGCGTGCGCTGAATATATGCATCGTTATGACCGCGGAACAAGAGCCTTGATTCCAAACGGCTCGAGCGACGAGCACTTGCAAGGTGTAGCTGACGAGATTAATCAAGCCTGGAGGGACCTCGAGAAAGAAGCATTCATACAAATGAAAGCGGAAGGCATTAATCCGGAAACAATAACGTTCAGATATGCTGTCTCGGCACGATATATGGGACAGATTGAAAGTTTTAATACAGCTCTAAGCTCGGGACAAATGAATGGTCCTGCAGACGTTCAAAATTTAATACTAGCGTACGAGGATATGTATACAAAAGTTTACCCAGAAGGAGCGAAATTTGGAGCTGCAGGCTATTCTCTTACCGATATTCACCTTGAGGCAATTGCTGACAAACCTCAACCACAACTGGTCAAACATAAGCTGGCCTTTGAGGAACCAGACCAAGACGCCTTTGTGGAGACTAGAAAGGTATATCACAAGGATAAATGGGTAGAATTTAAAGTTTGGGAAATGGCGAAACTTTTGCCAGGGAACATCGTCGGAGGACCGTCCATTATTAGAGATCCGATGACTACCGTAGTTATCCCTCCTGGTAAAAAAATGCGGCTAGACGAATACTTAATTCTGCACTACAGCTAATATACGAAGGTTAATCATGAAACTAGTAACTTTTTTAGAACACGGAGAACGCAAGTTAGGTCGAGTAGAAGGTGATAAAATCATTAATTTATCTAACGCTAATCTTCCCGAAAATATGATGGCCTTAATCTCTTGTGCTGAGTCACTAAAAATTGCTCAAAATATATCGAGCGAGTCCCATTTATTGAGCGATGTTGAGCTGTTGTCACCTATACCTAATCCGAAAAAAATTATAGCTATCGGATTGAATTATAAAGATCATATAGAGGAAACTGGATTGGCTACTCCAGAGTTTCCAATGTTCTTTAACAAGCAATCTACGGCAGCAAATGGTCCTTTTAGCGATATCCATCTGCCTAAAGTGTCTGATAAGCTAGACTACGAGGGAGAACTAGGCTTTGTTATCGGCAAAAAATGTAGACATGTATCCCGAGAGGAAGCCAGTAGCGTCATCGCTGGATATGTCGTGTGTAACGATGTCAGTGTTCGAGATTGGCAGATGAAAGCCCAGACTTTCACTCTTGGAAAATCGTTTGATACCCACAGTCCATTCGGGCCTTGGTTAACAACTGCGGACGAAATTGAGGATCCACATAATCTTATGATCAAAACCTGGGTAAATGATGAGCTAAGACAGAATTCGAATACCCAACACTTAGTCTTTGATTGCGATGATCAAATTGCCACTTTAACTGCTGCCTTCACATTAGAAGTT
>CALJHG010000043.1 GCA_938075585.1 uncultured Gammaproteobacteria bacterium
ACAAAATCTCGTAAAGTTATTTTTCTTAACAATGCTAATGGTTTTAAGTACTGCTCAAGCAAGTACTTTCTCCAACACTCTGTCTAAAATAGATAGATCGTTAGCCACATTTAATCCTCTCGGAAAATACGTCCGAAAACCAGTTGAAAAAGCGATACCTCGGCTCAAATTTCGAGGTTTTGTTAGACAATGGTCGGACATGCTTCTAGAAAAAAATGGAACAATAGGTTCGGTCAACCAAGACTATAGATTTCTACAACTCCAAAATCTCTTTGAGCTGCAGACCTCTTATTACGTCGCTCCTGGTATAGATGTTAATGCAGTGAGCCACATAATGTATGACGGCGTGTATGACTGGCAAAATTCTGATGGCCTATCGGCTGATCGGTCGGATCGAACGAATGAACTTTACAATACCAGTGAACGAATATTACGGGAATTTTACATAAGTTACAGAAAACCCAGCTTCGATCTGAAGATCGGTAAACAGCAAGTCGCTTGGGGGAAAATGGACGGGCAGTTTATCGATATTGTGAACGGTATGGATCGTAGAGAGTCCGTCCAGCTGGAGTCGGAAGACTACGAATGGCGACGACTGCCAACTTGGATGGCTAACGCTACTGTATATCTCGGAAAAACTACTGTTCAAATGTTGTACATCATAGACTTCGAACATGACCGAGGGGCCGCTCCCGGAAGCCCGTGGGCTTCTCCTCTAAGTGTTGCAAGTAAAAATATTACCGTGGGTACTTCAAGACCTAATGCAGATACTTTTCGAGATCATCAATATGGTCTGCGAATTGATAGATCTGCTGGGGCACTTACTTATGGTTTTGCGTACATGTACGCATGGGATAAAAATCCTGTCGAGAGAATTGTAGGTACCACATTGAGTGGCTCCGAAACTGTCCTACAAGTCCATAATCGACATGAGAGATTGCATCATTTTGGAGCAACCGCTGACTACGCTACGACCCTACAAAATGTACCTTGGGTCGGGAACATCCCTGCGGTATTTAGAATAGAAGCATTGTACACCAACGGCGTGAGATTCACTGATGCGGATAAAAGAACTGCCGCTCTTTCAGGCACTATAACCGATGGAACGGTTAAAAGAGATACCGTGAGAGCTGCGGCCGCGATCGAACTCGCTTTACCCTCTAGGACAACGTTTATTTTTCAAGGCTCTTGGTACCAAACACTTAATTATAAAGAAGGACTGGGCTATGGCTTCGGGGGAGGCATAAGCGACGAATGGAGTTTTATTCCATTAATTCATGCTGCTCGACCATTCGCGTTTTCTAAGGATAGACTAAAACTCGAAGTCACTGCTTTTCCATTGATCAACGGATCAGATACGGGTTGGGGAGGTCTTAAAACCAAGGTTCGGTTACGATATAAGTTCTCTCAGTTTTTAAATGGTGAATTCAGGTATACAGGATATGATACCGGAGGAGCGAATGATTATTACGGTCAATACAATCAGTACGATAATTTCGGTTGGGAGCTAAACTATGAATTCTAAGGCTCTACGCAGTGTCAAAGCCGTTATTAAAAATGCTATAAAAATATCACTGTCGATTGCTTTAGTTGCAGCGACGCATGCCCAAGATCTAAAATCTGACTGGAAAACCGTTGATCAAATGAGTGCGCAAGATAAAGCATTATTTGACCCTAACCATGCCACACCAAGGGATGCTAGCATCCCCTATATACCTGCTGAAAAATTCCCTTTCAAAGCGCCCTATACTGCGGAAGAAATGGGATATCGATCGGCTCAGTTCTCGCACATCTCTCGCTGGAGCCATTCTATAAGCGATGTATTCGGTGTAGTCACAAGTTCAGGATACGTTAACCAAGGAGAATGGGCTTGTTTTGTCGACTTTAGTCAGCCCGGCATAGAAGGATATATCAACTCTCCCGTGGGGCAAGAGCTGGGAAGGTGGATGCTCTACGAAACTTTCCCGCCCGAATCCGAGGGTGCACAACAGCTTTGGATTCCAATCAGATCAGATAAAGTAGAAAAGAAAAGATTAGAATTCTTTTACTATTCGCCATCAATGAGACGAGTAAGGCGCATGCCTGAGCCTAGACGGGATCAGCGATTCGCGAACAATGCCCAAACTTTAGATGATGTAATGGGCCGTGATCCTTGGGAGTTCAAATGGGAGCTTCTGGGAACAGACGTACTTTATGAAACAGCCAGATTTCCTGCTACCCGGTCCAGTATCACTTGGAACGAACCAGGGAAGGGCTTTGTAGAAAGACCTGTGTCAAGCATAAAGCTAATGGGTGATGACTTTGACCATTACACCTCCGATGGTGGGGTCGAAACGTGGGTGCTCAAGGCCACAACAAAAGAAGAGTGGTTGCCGGATTATAATGAAAAGTATCTCATCGTCTGGGTGGAAAAACATACTTTTTTTATCTTACGTCGTGAAAAATATGGGCATGATGGACGTTTAATTACTATTGAAAGTAGGATGTCCGAGAAGGAGAATCCAGCTCTTGGTGACCTCGGCTATACGTCTAAAATGGGGACTTATTGGAATATAGATCACGATCTAATCTCTTATAGCTTCCATGACGCGCATCAGCCTCGAGTTTGGTCCGACGAGCAAAAAAATATGATATTTAAAGCGGAATTCATGCCCCGAGAGTGGCTTTTCGAACCCATTCCATCCCAATTACGGCTTGATTCTCCAGACGAGTTCTTCCTGAGACCGCACTTGTACCCCGATAAATTCCCAAATTACAGAAATACCACGTTACCACCTGATGTACAGTCGCGTTATCAACAGCAAGAAACAGCGAAAAAGCTTGTTTTTGAGACTGAATAGTACACGATGGTTCGATGGTCGAGATTAGTTTTTGTCGCGATACTTTTACTATTGGGATCATGTACCGAAGGTAACCAGCAGAAAATAACAGGGCAACCTCCTGGCCCATATAAAATGACCCTGACAGTACCGCATCAAATTGAAGTGGGGGAAGAGGTCATACTAACCACAGAAATTAAGCATAGTGATACGGGAATGCCGGTCAAAAATCTTCGGACATTACACGAAAGACGTGTCCACAATTTTATTACCAATTTAAATTTTACCAATTTTTCTCACATTCATCATGAAGACTTTAACGATCTAAAAGATGAACAAATCGAGTCAGCAAGGTTGTCTTTTCCATACACTTTCCCCACGCCTGGGAAGTACAGGATGGTAAGCGAATTTACTGACTCAAAACGCAGCTGGATTAAACATTTTAATATAGAGGTTGGTGACGGTGCGCGTACAAACGATCACCATTTAGAGGAGACTAATACGAGCGTGGTACAGAACTATAAGGGTGTACTATCTTTTCCCTCACAAACACCTCTCGCAGGCTCGCCGATTGAGATGGTGATACACGTATCGAGGGATAACCTACCCGTGAGGGACCTTAAGCTTTGGTTAGGGAGCGAAGCTCATGTTGCTATATGGAGAGATGATGGAAAATATTTTGGACATACGCACGCTTACACACCCATGATGAAACAAATGATTGAAGGTCTTGCACATCAGGAAAAATCGCATACGAACAATTCTAAAATGATTCAACAGATGATGGTTCGAATGATGTCGCAACCATCTGAATTAATTTTTGAGGGTCCGACTATTCCCATATTTTATGTATTTCCACAGCCAGGTAAATACGTGATGCATTTTGAATGCGCGCCAAACGGTAATCCAATTGTTTTCCAATTTATCATCAGCGTTTTACCCAGTGCGAAAATCTGGCCCACTCACGAACATAAAGAAAATGAAATTCAGTAAAAACGATGGTGAGCTCAAATATTTGGTGCTAGCTATAAGTCTTGCCGCCCCGGGATACATAAATGCCGGGCACGGTTTTTTCAATAGCTTTGAAGGAGTACCTTGGCTGCCAGAACCAGGCCTGGTGCCTGGCCAGTTTGCGTATTTTATTGATGAAGCGATCGAGAAATTTCAGACTAGCTCGTATGTCGACTCTTTGGCCACCAAAAAAAGGTATCTGGCTTTTGCCGAAGAAAAATTAGCTGAAGGTGTCGCGCTATTTAAAGATAATAATACAAGTCACCACGCTCAAATCGAAAACAGTTACGCCCACTATCTAACAAACCTACATCAATCTTTTTCTGTAAATCAAAGTGCAGATGAAACTAATTACCAACAATACTGCGCTGACCGACTTCTGCAGCACATGTATATTCTTTCCATCGAAGTATTAGACTCAGATCGCTCTACGGCAAAACATTTTCTAACCCTCAACGAAATCGCATCCGAGCATTATCATGCATTGATTGAAAATTTAAGCAGAGATTTTTTCGATTCACATTTCTTTAAAAAAGAAGAGGTGAAATGGTCTTGGGAGATCGCTTTAGAAGCTGACTGATTGCAGTCACCTAGCATTATAATTATCGACTCGATAGGTCTACTGAAATTGCTCAAAGAGTCCAACTAATAATCCAATAAACCCACCAAAAACCCCACCCCAAACCACTAGCCAGCCTAGATGGCTCCTAATCATATTCTCTACAATATCCTTGACCTTCCTAGGCGTTAGCTCATCTAGTCTGCGCTCGATAATCGCCTCAATCTGTCCTATTAACTGTTCTGATGCGCCCGACTCTACTGAATTTTCATCAACTATTTCAGCCAATATTCCTTTTAATTTTTCCACCATAGGCTCGCGAAGCGGTTCTAAGGCCTGCCTACCACCAAGCATTTTAAGCATTCCGCCCATAGATGATTCCTCAATGGCTTCGACGAGACCCAAAAATACTCGATCAAAATCAGCCTTTTTAGCCAAATCTTCGACTCCGCTGCTACCAGCTTCAGTGAGAAAACGATCAATTTGTTCTCTTGTGAAAAATTCGTTCACAATCAATTCTTTGATCCCGAGCTTAAAGTCTTCGAACCTACTTGGAATCACTCCCGAACCATAGATAAATGGAATCTTTTCAAACAGCATATGAACTGCGAGCCAATTAGTAACGCCGCCAGAAAGAGCAAATAATCCTGTGAGTTGTAACAATTTGGAACAGTCGCTTGGAAGCCCAAAGGTTGGTGCAAGAAGTCCTAAGGCAAAAATCGAAACCGAAACGAAGTTAGTAAAAAGACTTTTATTCATTTAATACCTGTAATTTGTAGAGTAATTAGCGAAATTATCTGTCACTGCCCCCAGCCAATCTTTCGATCAACATACGCTTGAATAAAACTCGAACGATATCCATCTGTTCTCCACGTGATAGGGAAAAATGATTCATCCATTCCATTATCTCCGAATCTTTTATATCGACTATAAATACTGCTGACCCGATCATCATGAAACTGATTCTCCGAGGACATGCAGTGAGCCACCACAGAGCGGCGGGGCCGTTGCGTATGATTTATATCTGACCCATGCCAGGTCCAACCTTGGTGGAACGCTCCGCCACCGGCTTTCACGACTACGGGAACACGCTCTGGTTTCTCAATCCCTGCATTAGAGGCCGCTTCAGCTAGTTCTTTCACAGGATTACTCGGCGCATGAAATTCTTCTATCATACCTGACTGCCCCCAACGGTGAGATCCCCTGACGTATTCAACGGTCCCCCCCTCAGCGGTCGTATCATCTAAAGCTATCCAGCAACTCGCCCACTCAGGAATCGCCGTCCATTGTTCATAAGCCGAATCTTGATGAAATCCTAATGGCTTACCTCCCGGGGGTTTCCATAATATATTATCTTGACTAATTCTTGTACCTGGCCATCCACCTAATACCGCGCAGGCCTTACCAATATCCTGCCTTAAAACAACACTTGCGACATAACGATCTGACTTCCATCCATTACAAATTTGTCGTGTGTTTTGGATGGGATCTCGATCTTTTTTCCAATTGACCTCATCGGGGCCAATCCCAGTCTCGTATTCACCCGAAAATAATACGTCCAGTCGTTCGCGCAATAGAGCTACATTTTCGTCGCTAATAATACGGTCCACAACCACAAATCCGTCGTTGTTAAAGGATTCAATCTGTTCATCAGTAATTTCAAAATTAAACATATAGTATGTACTCTCTCAGGTCAGCCTAAATCAAATATATTTTATTTATCATCTCACTAAACATGGAATAAGTAGCGCTCACGCTCGTAGGAGGATACATGAGATCTCATATGTTCGTCTTCATGAATACAACACGCCACACAGTGCTCGATATATTTTTCACCAAATATCTCCGGAGCTACCTCACTTCCTGAGAGGGCTGAGGCAGCCTCTAGCAAATTACGTGGGACCATGCCCACATCAGGATGAACCTGCTCCCTTCCAACTTTCTTAGTTTCTGGTGGCAAATTCCAATCATTTTTTATGCCATGTAGGCCGGCCCCTAACATCATTGAAAACACTGAAAATGGATTGACATCGGCACCAGGCAACCTAAATTCGAGACGCCCCTGTTCTATGGGCTCAGCAACTAAACGGAGTCCACATGTATAGTTACCATAGCCCCAAGTTGCCGTTCTCGGCGCCCAATTCCCAGGAGCATAGCGGCGATAGGAATTGATGTTTGACGCGTAAAGTGCGGTTAATTCAGGGATCAATCTAACGATGCCAGCAACAAATTTTTTGCCAATTGCAGATAGCTTTCCACTCCGATTAAATAGTAGGGGTTTGCCAGTATTTCTATCCCGAAGCGAGATAATCGGATGCCCTCCTAATCCCGGGAAATTATCGGCTAGCTGGGCCATAAAGGACGCGGTTTTAGACTCCTGAATAAAAAAAGATCGAGTGAATAATTTAAAAAACGCTGCGTCGTCAGCTGCTCGCAATAGTGGTTTAACAGGTAAACTTGCCTCCAAGCAACCAGGTCCCAGCTCACTACAGATGTGATGAAGATCGATTTCCCCATCGGAAAGAGTTTCCTCATATCGTGCCAGCAAATCCGCAGAGGCGCTAGGGAGAACTCCAGACCAACAGCGATTCTCCGGACTGTATCCAGTGACTGAATCGTAGCCAAATTCATTTAGCTCGTCGCCTGTTTGGTTGAGAACTATAAATTCAAATTCACTTGCTCCTAAGACATCGAACCCCATTTTCCTGGCTTTCTCAATCTGAGTTCTGAGAACCGACCGAGCCGATCGGTCTATATTTTCTCCTGCATAATCTGCGACTATAGCGACAGAATCAGGTTCGAAAGGAAAATTACGGATGCTGCTTGTATCAAAATCACAAATCTCACTTTTAAATGCCCTATCATCACGGACCGTGTCGTTTGGTCCCCACCATGGTAGGGCATCAATAAATGACCAGCCGCTAGCCAAAAATTCTGAAAATTGGTCCAACGGAATTTTTTTACATCGCCACACGCCATCGTGGTCAAATAACCCCGGATAGACATATGTCACGCCTGAGTCAATCAAACTATTCAATAACTCAGTATTCGCATTCTTACTTCTTTTTTCAGCCATTGTTCTACCTATCCGTTTAATCAGAGTTTTCCACATTGCACCGCTACAAACTGGTGCAAAGCTTGGCAACCCAAGCCTAATAAGGACAACCTCTCAACTTAAATTAACATGATATTAAATAGGGATATTAGCACCAGCACAACGCATTGCAATACGCAAAAAAACACCGTAAGGTTTGAACAAGATTTACAGTATCGTCAAACACCTTAGGATGCTCAAATGACAGAATCAACTGACCTTGAATTATATGTAAAAACGCCTGGAAGGGAGGAACTCGTAAAACAGGTCCGTTCAAAAATAAAGGAACTCGGTATACAGTATATTTACTATCAATTTATCTCCGTAACAGGGCGCATAGTAGGTAAAGGCATTCCATCTGACCACTGGGAAAAAACGGCGGCGAGTGGATTTCAGCTTGTTTACGGTTCTACTGCCAACCTATTCACTGACCGACATGGAGAATATATCGGCTACGGGCCAGAAGCGATGGAGCTTGTAGGTATTCCAGATCCTGAAACATTCTGTCAATTACCCTGGGATAAAAGAGTTGCTAGGGTGTTTTGTGTCTGTTTCAGGAATCGAGAAGAAAGAGAAAACCCTGGTGCGTTCTTGTCATCCGATTGCCGCGGAAATCTCAAGCGCATGCATAGTGAGTTTCAGAAGGAGCATGGGCTCGAATTTCGCGTAGGCACAGAGCCTGAAATGATGTGGTTGAAAAAAGGAGCAGATGGAAAACCCGACGGAGGTTTTAGCGAACCTTATTGCTACCATATCGATCAATTTGAGAGTCTTCGTCCGGTTTTTATGAAAGTTATCGAATACGCTCAAGCGATGGGGCTCGATATGATACAGGGCGATCACGAAGACGCCCCAGGTCAGCTCGAACTAAACTGGATGTTTGATGATGTTGTAAGAAACGCAGATAGACTGTCAACTTATCGTCAGATCTGCGCCCAAGTGGCGCGAGAAAACAACCTAATCGCTTGCTTTATGTCTAAACCATTTATGGGTGTGTCTGCATCAGGATGTCATACTAATATCTCGCTGTGGAAAGGCGGTGAAGACCGTCTTAATCATCTCCACAATGACCCGTTGCCGGGAATGGCCGACGTGTATACCTATCGTTCAGGTGGTGAAAATACCTTTATGCCCGATACGGACGACGTACAATTACCGGGGAAAATTGGATTGCAATGTGTAGGAGGTATAGTCAATCATTTGGGCGCACTGACGGCGATAGGTTGCTCGACGGTAAACTCCTACCGACGTTTATGGGATACGGGATTCTGGGCGCCAGTTTTCGCAGACTGGGGCTTTCAAAATAGGACCACCGGTTTACGTATATCGGCGCCAGGAAGATTTGAGTACAGAGCTGTAGACAGTATGGTCAATCCATACCTCATGGGTTCAGCATTACTTAAGGTATTTGATGACGGTATCTCAAACGATATTGATCCCGGGGAGCCTGAAAACCGTAATATCTACGAAGCCATGGAAGCTGGAAAGCAGGTTAAAAAACTTCCGATGTCATTAGGCGAGGCTTTGAATCGACTAGCGGAGGACGAGGTGGTAAAGTCTGCGATGCCAGAGGATATGTATAAAATTTATCATTGGTATAAAAATGATGAGTGGGAAAAATTCATGGCGACAGTCACAGACTGGGACCAAGACATGTATCTCGATTGCCTACCCTAAATGTGATCTGTATGACAGTGAGAATCTAGTTGAAAAAATCATAAAAATGATCAGTATAAACAAGATCATGCAAGGTCTTTTTCGATTTCATTTTTAAGGCTGAGAGATTAGCCGCTCAGTCTAAAGGACGTTAGTAAAATATCATGTCAATAAGGCTCTTAAAGCATGCATTTATTGAAAATTATGCGGAACCGTGTTGGTTCAATACTCCATCTACTCTGAAGGATACATACGACGTTGTAATCGTTGGCGCGGGTGGGCACGGATTAGCGTGTGCGCATTATCTTGCTCAGGATCATGGTATAACCAACGTAGCTGTTCTCGATGCTAGTTACCTGGGCGGTGGTAACACAGGGCGTAATACAACTATCATTCGATCTAATTATCTCACTCCCGAGGGTGTTAGGTTCTATGACGCCAGCATTCAACTTTTTAAAGAACTCTCATCAGATTTGGAAACAAATATTTTTTACTCGGAACGCGGACATTATACGCTGGCGCATAGTTCTGCGACTCTGCGGACTGCTCGATGGCGCGCCGAAGTAAATAAGCATCTCGGTGTTAAAAGCGAGGTAGTCGGAACTGACGAAATATCTCGTGGATGTCCGGAGCTGCAGATAGATTGTGGAGGATCGCATGCCGTAGAAGGTGCGCTTTTCCACGCACCAGGTGCGGTAGCGCGACATGACGCAGTGGCTTGGGGATATGCGAAAAGTGCCTCTGCTCGCGGCATAGAAATTCATCAACACACGCCGGTAATTGGTTTAGAAAAAGATTCAGAAGGTGTGTCCGCAGTAATTACAAGTAAAGGTACTATCAAAACGCGTAACGTGCTTTCTGCGGTTGCCGGACACACCCCAACTGTGACAGGAATGCTCAATATCAAGAGCCCGATTGAAATTTTCCCCCTGCAAGCGTGCGTTACTGAACCGATTAAGCCTTGGCTAGATACAATTATTGTGTCGGGAAGTCTCCATCTCTACATCAGTCAAAGCTCTAGAGGCGAACTAGTTATGGGTGCGACACTGGATCCCATGGAACTGCATTCGCGTCGTTCTACCTTAGGATTTGTAACTAGTCTTTGTGATCAAATCCTAGATTTATTCCCGTTCCTTAGTGGGGTTAAAATTAATCGGCAGTGGGGAGGTATGGCTGATATGACGCCCGACTTTGCCCCTATAATGGGCACCAGCCCAGTGAAAGGATTTTATATCGATGCCGGCTGGGGAACCTGGGGCTTTAAGGCAACTCCCATCAGCGGCAAGACAATGGCTAGCACCATCGCCAACGGCGTTAATGATCCCCTAATCGAGTCTTTCAATTTATCAAGATTTGGAGATTTCGACTTAGTTGGAGAAAAGGGTGCTGCGGCTGTTGGTCACTAGAATAAAGAGGAAGCTCACATGAACTATTTTGACTTCCCAGTTATTGGAAGACGCTCAATTGATGAGTTTACGATAGGTGACGACACACTACCCGAGCCCAGCGTTTTGGGAAATGTACAATCAACGGGCAACTGGGTTTTCGATAGGGAGAGTACTCCAAGGAAAGCCACTGAGTACTGGTTTCATTCTAGCAGCCAACTATGGTTTATAGTAGAAAGAAACACTGAAACAGATGAACTATTCAGCGCGGAGACGCTTAATGGCTAGGCGATTACCCACCAACCCACACGAATGGATTGATCGAAAGCAGTCGATCGAATTCTCTTTTGAAGGAACAAAGTTTTCCGGTTATGCTGGCGACACTATTTCGAGTGCCCTAATGGCGAGTAATCAAAAATTACTGGGTAGAAGTTTCAAATATCATCGACCGCGTGGCATTCTATCGGCCGCTAATCATGATGCTAACGTATTGCTACAGACATCAGAAAAAGTCAATATTCGTGGCGATGTTGAGGCTCCCTTAGACGGACATGAATATTACGCGGTAAATACTATCGGTGGACTTAAATATGATGCCGGTCGATTTCTTAAGTTTCTTTCGGCACTGCTGCCAGTAGGCTTCTATTACAAGGCTTTCTATCGGCCTCGATTCCTATTTCCTATTTGGGAAAAGTTAATACGTCGAATGACTGGACTAGGCCGAGTAAACACTAAAAACAAAATGTGGAGGCAAGATCGAAAGCAGCATTTTTGTGACGTACTCATAGTAGGTGGGGGACCATCTGGACTAGCAGCTGCAGAAACTTTATCCCGCTCTGAACTGCAGGTGTTACTCGCGGATGAAAATATAATTCTTGGAGGAACATTAGGCTACCAGCACCCTTATTCCCAATCAGGTAGTGCGTTTCACAAGAATGCCTTAGCTACCATCCAGAATTCGAAGTCAATAAAATGTCTCACTGAACATTTTGCCGCGGGCTTTTATTATAAAAGAACAGTGCCTCTTGTCGGTCCCGATGGCATCACGGAGGTGCATGCGAAAAGCATCATATTTGCTTCTGGGGCGTATGAGCAACCAATTGTTTTCCGAAATAACGATCTCCCGGGAGTGATGCTTTTAAGCGCCGCGGAGCGATTATTACATAGATATTCTGTTATCGGATTTGATGTGGGAATAGTACTGGGTGCTAATTCCGGATCGTATGATCGCGCTATCAATCTTAAACTAGCGGGAGCCAACATAGTTGCGATTGTTGATCTAGGTATCGAGACGTTATCCGGCGAGAAAGAAGCTGCCGAAAAGCATGGCATAGAAGTTATCTATGCTAAAAAAATTATCGAAGCAGTCGGGAAAAAAAATGAGTTATCTCAGTTAAAAATATTGGCTAAAGATGGTGGCGCGAGAACAATGAAGTGCGACGGTCTTCTAATGGCTGCCGGGTGGGCTCCTGCTTCTAACTTGCTTGTACAAGCGGGTGCGACACTAAATTACTCAGATGAATTAATGCAGATAATTCCCACAAAAATGCCTGCCGGACTATTCGCTGCTGGGCAGCTAAATGGTATTCATGAACTGAATCAAAAAATTCAAGATGGTAGAAGCGCAGCAGCTGAAGCCCTCAAGTTTTTGAACAAGCCGAGTGAAGAAATAAGTCGGCCTGAAAGAGAAAATCGAGCCTACTCTCACCCATACCCTATTCAAACGCATAATAAAGGAAATGAATTCGTCGATTTCGATGAAGATATACAAATAACCGACCTCAATGTGGCTTGGAGAGAAGGATTTAAATCAGTCGAGCTAATGAAGCGTTACACAACTATTGGTATGGGGCCGAGTCAAGGCAAAGTTTCTAACATGAACGGGGTTCGAATTCTTGCCGAGTTGAACAAAAAACCTGTTGGGGTTATAGGGACAACCACACCTAGGCCTTTCACTTATCCTGTAGCAATTGGGGCACTCGCAGGAAGACGTCTTCGCCGCTATTGGCGCAGTCCTCTGCACGACTGTCATATAGAAGCGAACGGTCATTTTGAAGAAGCCGGTCTCTGGTTCCGGTCAATGACCTATGGTGCTGGAGATTTTAACCAGCGAGTGGAAAGAGAGTACGCTACCGTAAGACATGCAGTCGGTATTATTGATGTTTCCACATTAGGTAAGATAGAGTTATTTGGATCCGACTGCGTCAAGCTGCTTGAGTATGCCTATACTTGCTCTTTCGAAAAGCTCACCAAAGGCATGACGCGATACATATTTATGACCGATTCCAGCGGTGTATTGGTTGATGATGGTGTCGCCGCATATCTTTCAGAAGGTCATTTCTATATTACAGCCACCAGTTCACACGCTCATGCTGTAGTAAAACAACTTAGACTTTTTGCTGCGCAACTGGATCTAAATGTAACGATCGTTGACCGGACCCGCCAAGTAGGTGCCATCAATCTAGCAGGACCATTGTCGAATAAAGTTCTAGAAAAATTGATAGACCAACCTTTAAATTCCAAGACCTTCCCCTACTTGGGAGTTCGCGACATAACGGTCAACGGAATTCGATCACGTATTATGCGGGTAGGGTTTGTTGGTGAACTGGGTTACGAAATACACGCGCCTGCTAACTCTCTGAAAAACCTGTGGGAAGCACTTTGTAGCGCAGGCAAAGAGTTCAACATTCGCCCTTTCGGAGTCGAAGCACAGCGGCTGCTTCGCCTAGAAAAAGGTCATTTAATCTTCGGCCAAGATACTGACGGGATGACTACGCCCTATGAAGTGAATTTGAGTTGGGGTGTTAAGTTATCTAAGGAAAGATTTTTGGGGCGGCATAGCCTTAAAGAACTTAAAGTCTCTGTGGCGCGAAAAATGATCGCATTCCAGTGTCAAGCCCATGCTCGTCTTGATATTGAGGAATGTAATTTAATTATTCACAAAAATGATATCGCTGGTCGTATAACCAGCGTGAGTTATAGCCCGCACTGCAAAACAACAATCGGGCTAGCAATGCTAGACGCTAACTCGTTGCCTGCTGATGATAAAATAATCATTAAAACTACAAATGGAAAAATGGTTCCTGCTCAGATTGCAACTCTCCCGTTCTACGATCCGAAAAATTTGCGTCAAGACGAAACAACTTTAGACTCTTACACATGAAAGAAAGTCCGATACTAGCGCTTTACAGCGACTCTAACTTCACAAAAAAGGATACCTTGGGAATGATCATCGCTCGCGATGCAAAATCCACTAGGAGTACTAACGCATCTTTTGTGATGGATTTAAGTGCTATCCCCAAAATTCTAGTGATCGGGAAAGATGCTAAACATTGGCTAGAAAAATTTAATGCGACGCCTGATGCGCTGTTTGCTTGTAGCTTTGCCAAAAATGGAGGTTACATCTGTCAAATAATGACCGATCAGTACCTTATCGTTAGCGATCCGTCTGCTCAGGATTTTAGAGAAGTCTTCCATGAA
This sequence comes from uncultured Gammaproteobacteria bacterium, assembly GCA_938075585.1. Taxonomy (GTDB): domain Bacteria; phylum Pseudomonadota; class Gammaproteobacteria; genus UBA4457. Next base: position 14,005 of record CALJHG010000043.1, read on the forward strand.
ATTCCAAGCGAAGATCTTGAGGTATTGATTCTCCCGTATGAATGCGCGGAGATCTTGGTTGGAGGGCTTGACATTTGGGGCAAAATTGCTGGTCTGGTAACGTTCAATCCGAGTCTTTTAAACGAAACGACTCTGACGTCCGTGAGGATTGTTAATTAATGCAAGCTACAAAGC
>CALJHG010000044.1 GCA_938075585.1 uncultured Gammaproteobacteria bacterium
CCGCCATATGAAAAGCAGTACTAGACGTAGCGCACGCATTTTCGACGTTTACGATTGGAACACCAGCAACACCAAAAGGTCTCAGCGCTATTTCGCCTCGCACCATATCTTGACCTTCCATGTGGCCTTGAACACAATTTCCAAAAAAAGCAGCCTCGATATCTGTGGCATCGCAGCCCGCGTCAGACAAAACATCCTTTAAAGCATCTCCGGTCAAATCCTTTAAACTTCTATCTAAGAATTTACCAAAATTAGTCATCCCAACGCCGGCTATATGCACCTGTCTCATTTTTAACATCCCCTTTCACGCGCTCTAAATATGAAAATCTAACATTAATTAAATTATTGGGATTCGGTGACGCCATAAATATAGCCCCTAATCGAATCCTCAGCGTCGAATTTAATTTACATTATATTAACTCTAAGTAGAATATGGCAGATAAATTTCAGTAACAGGCTAAAATTAAACTATGAGCAACTTAATAAACTGGTATTACTATAGGAAGGGATGAACTACCTGCGAGAAAGCTTCCAAGTTTATGGAGGCAAAAAAATTAACAGCGCAAGAAATAGTGCCTGCTTCTCGCAAATTGGGAAAAGATGCTGCAAAAAAACTGGCTTCGACTGCCAAAAAAATCACTGTTGCTAAAGGTAAAAAGATCATGGCGTTCACCGGCGGAAAAAACGTTTCAGACGAAGCCATTGATAATATGCTTGGACCTACCGGTAACCTAAGAGCACCAACACTTGTGTGCGGCGACCAAATACTAGTGGGGTATAATGAGGATTGTTATAGCAAAGTACTTTTAAGCCAGTGTTGAGAGAACTTCCGCTTAATCCTTCATAATCTGTCCGCGCATGATCCCGTAGCCCGCGACCCACTCTGGAATAGGCAAATAAAGCAATAAGTCTAGCTTGGTTATTCCACATTCTTTCGCGGCGGATGCTCCCGTCAGCCATGCCCTAATTTCATGTGCTCCGCACCCTGCGGCACTGGTGATATCTTCGTCACTCAGTGACAAGAGAGAGTCAAAGTCAAAACGCTGCAGATTATTGATAAAAGTCCGATCCCATTCCGGGTTAAGTGGAAGTCGCAAACTTTCTCCCTGTCTCTGCTTCATAGCCTCCTGAACGACAATTTCTTGTCTTGCTTGTCTTGCTTCTGCGCTCAAGTCACCGCCTTTAATCAATCGTTCTCTTAGCTTACCACTCGCAGTCGTTATCGAAGGAATCGGCGGATCATGAGATAAACCACCCGAAGCAGTTACTAACACTCTAAGACTTTGAGCTCTAGCAAATTGTCCGATTATACGTCCCAACTCAAGTACCCTCGCCAGAGGAGGCCTCGGAGCAGCAGCACAATTTACAAATATGGGTATGATTGGAGGCAACATCCGCCACTCAAAAAGTTCATGAAGAAACTGACTAATCCCGTGATCTACTCGCATATTGTGAGAATAAGCTAGGTCAACGCCCGACCTATGACTATAAGCTAATAATTTAGCAGCCAACTCCTCGCTCGATGGAAGTTCACCCTGAGGCGTATTCCAGTCTCCAACTGCCTCGGTCGACATGCCCACGCAAAAAGAAGGCATCAGTCCGTAAAAGAAGCCATTAAAATGATCAGGACCTATCGCAATTACAAGCTCGGGCTGATATTCATCAACCCAGTTTCTCAAGTCAATATGTGCTGATTCTACAGATTCCGAAACGGCGGGCGCGACCTCACAATAGTCTTTTAATGGTGTGTGCGAGGCGAAAGCGAACCTTACCGACATCGCTAGCTAACCGCAACCTCGAAGAAAAGAAAGATGAATCTCATTAAATACTTTGGGATCTTCATACTGCGGCCAGTGTCCACAATTCAGCATTAATTCATACTTAGCATTTGGAATTAAACTCGCTATTCGCCGTCCTACCGAATCATCTGCGGTAGGATCATCTGAAGTCCAAATAACTAATGTTTCAGCCAAGATATTAGACCACTCGTCATCGGACAAATTATTTCTAAGCCGTATCTCAGGATCTTGTAGGACCAATATATGCTCAAGAGCCTCCTTAAAGCCGTCCTGCATATAAATTTCTCGTCGACACCTCACTAATTCATCAGTAACGGTAGCGGGATCGGCCATCAGCCACTCTAAGCGCGCTCTTACAGTATCCCACTCTGGGTCATTAACTGCGGCACGAGTCAATACCTTGATTTTTTCCATCACTGACGGATTCATGGTCGCGCCGCCAGTCGTATTCAGGACTAGACGCATTATCCTTTCGGGATATTTCAGCGCAAACCGGGCCCCTACCCAACCACCAAGAGATTCTCCCGATATGTGAGCTTTACTAATACCGAGCGCATCCATAACGCTAGCGACATGTTCGACATAGTAATCAATTTCATAGTCAACATCAGGCTTACCCGACCATCCATGTCCAACAAAGTCAATGGCCCAAGTATCAAAATATCGCCCATGACTCGATAAATTTCGCATATAACATTCAGCGTGACCACCGGTACCATGGAGTAATAATAGGGGAGGAAGCTCTCTCTCTCCAGAATGTAAGTACCTAGTCCTAATAGATCCGGCTTCTAAATAACCTTGCTCAAATGAAGTGTGATTTAAATCCGACCAAAAAGTGGTGGGTACTTCACTATGTCTACTCATAAAGCCTCCAAAAACTCATTAAAATGGCCTAGATGATCGTCTTTTCTATAATATTCCCGCTGAACACCCATCAAGAGAGCGCCCCGTTCGCCTGCGTAATTCTTCTCATAAAGCTCGTGCCTAGACCCAAATTCACTTCCGCACAGATCCCACGCAACCTTTAAAAGTTGAGTTTTTTCCTGACCACTTATCGTGGCCCCTCTCAACGCTTTTTCGATATCTTGTCCAACTGGTGAATCAAATTCAGCCATGGTCACTGGCACTTGTACCAATGCACCACCTCCCATCTTGCGTATCATATCGATCATTTCGGGGTAGTAAATGGGCCCAAGAGCCCTACCTGCCTGCAGAGAAGCTAAATCTGGATACAAGACTCCATTCTCATGGTCCAAAGTTGCCTGATATTCCGCCGATCTAGTGGTTGAACGTATGACCTCTATCTTGACCGCCGCTTCACCAAGCATTTCCATAACCTCGGGCCTACCTTCTATTCCCTGTGCTTCTGCCAATCGCTGAATTACCGAATATACAAAGCCCAGCTTAGCCTCCAACCTCGTATTTGTCTGGTGCGCAGTCAGTTCTCTCATTCGACTGTCTCTGTACATACGATTAAGAAGTACTATATTTTTATATACAAAAACTCTCTCCCATGGAACGTGCACTTCATCAAAAACTACCGTCGCATCCATCTCGTCAAAACGAGATGAAAGAGGGAAATCTCTCGTAGTTCCGCTATTTGAAAAAGATGGCCTACACAGCGTCTTTAATCCTTTAGAGTTCATAGGTATCGCAAAAACATTTGCATAAGACTCCTCGCCCTCCTGAAAAGTAGGTGGGAAAGGCCAAACTAAAAGTTCATCGGCATACGGTGCAGCTGTCGCTATTCGTTTTATGCCAGATAAAATAATACCGTCTTGGTTTTCATCCACTACGCGCAAGCATATATCAGGATCCGACTGTTCGTTTCTCAGCTTCCCTTTATCAAGCTGCGGATCTAAGAGGGCATGGGTCATAAACAAATCATTCTTCGCGACAAAACGATAATAATCTAAAACGTTACTGGCGCGATCTTTTCCACCCTCTGCAAAAAAACTTTTTTTTGCAGCCAACGCTGCCAGCATCACATTTAAAAAATCCGGACTCCGACCAATCATCCCACAGTTTGCTCGTGCCCAAAGAAAATAAGCCTCTCGTTTTAAACGAAGATCCTCAGGATTTCTCGGGATTTGAAAAGAACGACCCACTTCCTCCTCAACTTCTTCAGAATAGCAGGATAACAGAGCCCTATGTTCTTCCAAATGCTGCATATCGTAAAGCTCAGCAATCGAACGTACTGCAGCTTGAAATTGACTAAATTTAGAAACATCAGAAACCCTTTCACCTCCATACCAAACCTCTCGACCGTCACACAAACCTGATATGTAAGTTTCTCCGTTCCTAATTGCCATGTCTCATCCCTCTCATCGATCCTGCCATCCTTTACCATCGAAATCTTTCCTAAATGATGGCGCAAATTGATCTAACTCTATACCAAGTTTTGGTAATACTTTTTCCACGAGGAGCTCATTTGATCTTAGCAACTTATCAACTTTTACTGGGCCTGCTGCGATCCAGGGAACAATTAATTCAGGATTAAGTCTGTCAATCATCTGCTGTAACCCTCGTGCGACAGTATCTACTGATCCCGCTATAGAAAATCCACGCTCTCGCATAGCCTCTGGAGTATTTGGAACTGGACCTTTCTCTCCCACATAACGAAGAGCCTCATTAAAGCCAAACCAATCGTGCCATCGGGTCCAAATATAGCCCAATCCGTCCTCCATAATACGATATGCCTCCTCGTCCGTGTCAGCCACGACGATCTCCCTAAAGTGTCCAACACCATGCCCCCAATCAAGGGCGCGTCCCCCATCTGTCGCAGCTGAGTGATAAAGATCTATAGCTCCCTTAGCCTGCTCCTCGATAGGCGAGAAAATAATTGGCACAGCCCTCTCCCGCGCCGACCACTCAATTGTCTCAGCGCTCATCGTAAATGGAATAAATAATTCAATACTGGAAGGGTCCTGTAATGTCAACGGCGCTATACCTACTTGCTCGAGATTTCCTACATCCGAAACCATACCAGGTGCCATATGTATAGTCGCCGGATGATCCCATTTAATACCGCTGGGCGGGATACTCCAATGTTTGCCCTCGTGCCTAAACATC
>CALJHG010000045.1 GCA_938075585.1 uncultured Gammaproteobacteria bacterium
ATCCTCGGGCCTTAATAGCTAGCGACGCGGAGATAGGTCCATGGGTAAGTGTCGGGCCAAATGTTACAGTAGGGTCTCGGACTAAGATTGAAGCGCACTGTATAATAAAAGGACCGACCACTATTGGTGAAGATAATAGGATCTTTCCATTTTGCACTATAGGTGACGACCCTCAGGATAAAAAATACCAACCAGATGGAAATTCGGTTCTTCAAATAGGAAATAGTAATACGATCCGCGAATACTGCAGTATAAATCGAGGTACTTCGCAAGGGGGTGGTCTAACCAAAATCGGGAACGATAATTGGATAATGGCTTATTGCCACATTGCCCATGATTGCTTGATAGGCAGCCATTGCGTGTTTGCCAATAATTCCACTTTGGCAGGCCATGTTGAAGTACACGACTATGCTACATTAGGTGGGTTTTCAGGAGTCCATCAGTTCTGTAGGCTCGGTGAAAATAGTTTCTCCGCTATTTCTACAATAATAGTCAAAGATGTACCCCCGTTTTTTATGGTGTCTGGAAATACAGCTCGTGCGAGAGGAGTGAATAAAGTTGGGTTGAGGCGTCGAGGGTTTTCCGGGATTAGTATCGAAGCAGTAAAAAAGTGCTATAAATTACTATATATGAAGGGTATTGGTTTTGATGAGGCAGTCAAAGAGATTGCAAAGGAAGGCGAAATAGATCCGCAAGCCCACAAGATCGATCAATTTATTAAAGCATCTCAACGAGGGATCGTGCGTTGAGAGTCGATTGGCGCATGAATATAAGTACAGGTTATTTTTTTGCCGCGAAGCAAGGCTAGGAGAGCAGTCTGAAGTGTTTGGCAAACCTCGACAGGTTGTCATCGTTGCCGGTGAAGTTTCTGGGGATAGGCTAGCAGCGTCCCTTATTCGAAAGGTTAAAGAATTATTACCCAACACGGTTTTCCGAGGTGTCACTGGTCCTGCGATGCGGTCAGAAGGTTGCTTATCTGATGCTTATATAGATGACATATCGGTCATGGGATTGAGTGAGGTGATTCGAAATTTGCCTAGGTTGATACGGCTAAGGAATGCACTTATAAAAACATTTCTTAACAGCTCGCCGGATCTCTTTATAGGGATTGATGCACCTGAGTTTAATATTCCTATTGAGAGAAAAATGAAGAACAGGGGAGTTTATACCATCCACTATGGATGTCCTCAGGCGTGGGCTTGGAGGCCCGGCAGGGCAAAAAGTTTTTCGAGCGCGATGGATACAATGTTTGCGCTTCTCCCGTTTGAAGTTGATTTTTTTGAACGCTTTGGGATTGAGACGACTTTTGTTGGACACCCTCTGGCAGATAAACTTCCTCTAAAGCCTCTAAAGAATGAGGAAAAGCAAGCGTTACTGTTTCATCCTGATCGCGACTTGATAGCATTAATGCCGGGGAGCAGGCCGCAAGAGCTTATCCGACACCTAGGCGTGTTTATGCGAGCCGCAGTAATCCTTAAGGAGAAGAGGCAAAATCCCCAATTCATTCTTAACCTAGTCAATGAAAAAGATTTACATTACGCTAAATCGGTGTGCGAGAGGTTCGATCTAAATGTAAGGGTGTGTTCCGCTAATAGTAGTGAAATATTGACTGCGGCTGATGTGGCCTTGGTCGCGTCAGGTACGGTCACGTTAGAATCCTTGTTGTGCGGAACTCCAATGGTAGTCGGGTACAAGCTATCATTGCTTAGTTTTATGGTCATCAGCCGGTTGGTCCAAATTAAAAGCGTTGCTTTACCCAATATACTTAGCGGACGAGAATTGGTCCCCGAATTTATCCAGTCTGCGATGACGCCAGAGAATTTGGCAGGTGGCACGATAAATTGGTTGAGTAATAAAGAAGCTAGAGCTAGTTTTTACGAGCAAAGCCGTTTACTTCACCGGCAACTGGTTTCGCCGAAATACTCGGCGGGTGATTTTGTTGCTGAGATTTTGCGTGGATAAAAAAAATGGGTTCTTAGCTGGTGTTGATGAGGCGGGTAGAGGGCCTCTCGCTGGTCCTGTTATTGCGGCTGCGGTTGTGTTGGGGAATTGTTCAATAAAGGGAATCGGTGACTCAAAGAAAATAAGTGAGAAGAACAGAGAGTTATTGTTCGAGGAGATTAAAGCCAAATGTGTGGCATACGCATTCGGTTCTTCATCACCCGTAGAGATTGATTGCTTGAATATACATAATGCTACACTGCTGGCAATGAAACGGGCAATTATTAGATTAACAGTTCCTCTGAGATTGGTTATGGTAGATGGCAAATTTGCTCCAAATCTACCATTCAGGATGCAATCTTTGATTAGAGGTGATCAGATCGTAGAGGAAATCGGCGCTGCTTCTATACTGGCGAAAGTAACCCGTGACAAAATAATGGATAAGTATCATTTGCGCTATAGTGATTTCGATTTTCATCAACATAAAGGTTATCCCACTAAATCGCACTTACAGGCCTTGAGGAATTACGGGTTATGTCCGATTCACAGGATATCTTTTCGACCTGTGAAGGCACTTTTGCAAGAATGGGGTAATACAAGTAAATGACGCCACGTTTTATCCATCTACACTTGCATAGCGAGTATTCTTTAGTTGATGGTCTTGTTAGACTCCCGCAGCTAATTTCGCATTGCGTTCAACACAAGCTACCAGCTGTCGGATTGAGTGATCAATCAAACGTGTTTGGAGCTTTGAAGTTCTACCAGCAGGCCGTGAGCGCTGGGATCAAACCGATAATCGGGACTGAATTATGGATATCTGAAAAGACAAATGGCTTTGGAGACTATCGATTAGTGTTGCTATGTCAAAATACTCGAGGATTTCGAAATTTAAGTAATTTGGTTACAAAGGCTTATAGGTACGGTCAGAGCCAGGGTGTTCCCAAGGTTCAAGCAGAATGGATGGACTCCGAGGTATTAGAAGGCCTGATTTGCCTTTCTGGAGGCATGGACGGCGACCTTGGTCAGTGTTTCCTATCTGGACAAAGGGGCGCTATTGAACCGCGTGTTCGTCAATGGATGGAGTTATTTGGCGATCGCTATTTTGTAGAGATCACTAGAATCAATAAAGAACGAGAGGAAGAATTCATACAGTTCTTAGCGCCAATATGTGAAAAAAATCAAACTCCCATGGTCGCCACGAATAATGTTCGATTTCTCCAAAGGTCTGAGTTCGAGACGCATGAGGCAAGAGTTTGTATTCAGGATGCGAAGGTTCTAGATGACCCTCGGCGTCAAAAGTCGTATACATGCGAACAGTATTTGAAGACCGAAGAAGCGATGTGTGAATTGTTTTCCGACATCCCGTCAGCTTTAGAAAACTCTGTCAACATTGCTATTCGTTGCAATTTATCGTTCGATTTTAATACTTACCATTTGCCTGAGTTTCCGTTGTCAAAAAATGTAAATGTGGATGATTTTTTACATGAGAAAGCTCAAGCAGGATTAATAGAGCGAGAGAATAGTGGGAGAATAAAAGGTGGCTTAACCTCTCCACAAAAACGACTTATATATTCTACCCGTTTCGATCAAGAACTGTCTGTCATAAAGAAAATGGGTTTTTCCGGGTACTTCTTAATAGTGGCAGACTTCATAGAGTGGGCTAAAGAAAACGATATTCCCGTGGGTCCCGGAAGGGGGTCGGGCGCTGGTTCATTGGTCGCGTTTAGTTTAGGGATCACAGAGCTCGATCCAATTGAGTATGACTTACTATTCGAACGTTTTCTTAATGATGAAAGGGTGTCTATGCCCGACTTTGATATCGATTTCTGCATGGAGAGGAGAGACGAGGTCATCGAATATGTGTCGGAGCGATATGGAAGAGACAAGGTCGCGCAAATCATTACTCACGGTACTATGGCTGCAAAAGGAGTTTTGCGAGATGTTGGCAGAATACTAGGTTTTCCGTATGGATTTACTGACCAACTAGCTAAACTTATCCCATTTGAATTGGAGATGACTTTGGATAAGGCATTAGCCGAGGAACCAGTTCTACTAAGTCGCTACAAGGAAGAGCCTGACGTAAAAAAATTATTTGATTTAGCTAAAGAGCTAGAAGGTCTATCTCGTAATGCAGGAAGACATGCGGGTGGATTAGTGATCGCCCCAAGGTCTTTAACTGATTTTATGCCTTTATATTGTGAAGAGGCGAGTACTAGTGTTGTGACCCAATTTGATATGAACGATATCGAATCTTCTGGATTGGTAAAATTTGATTTCCTTGGGTTGCGGACTTTGACCATAATTGATTGGGCTGTGAAAGACATCAATAGATCTGCATTGGAAGGCAAAGGTCCTGAACTAAGTATTCTCGATATACCTCTTGACGATAATGCGACATATGACCTGGTACAGGCTGGGGCTACTACAGCCATATTTCAGTTGGAGTCTCGTGGCATGCGAGAGCTGATAAAAAATCTTCGGCCTGATTGCTTCGATGACTTGATTGCACTCGTCGCATTATTTAGACCTGGCCCCCTGCAATCAGGAATGGTGGATAATTTTATAGACACTAAGCATGGTCGGTCCAAAGCCCAGTATAAGCACCCGAGTCTAGAGCCAATTCTAAGCGTTACTAATGGAGTGATCCTATATCAAGAGCAAGTGATGGAGATTGCGAGAGTTTTAGCTGGATACACATTGGGCGAGGCTGATTTGTTGCGAAGAGCGATGGGGAAAAAGAAAGTGGACGAAATGGCATTTCAAAGAAAAACCTTTATTGCTGGCGCGACGAAAAATGAGATTCCCCAAGAAGATTCAGCTTTTATTTTTGACTTGATGGAAAAATTTGCTGGATATGGCTTTAATAAGTCCCATTCTGCGGCTTATGCCCTAGTAGCGTATCAAACAGCTTGGCTTAAAACCCATCATCCAGCAGCGTTTATGGCAGCGGTGCTATCTTCAGATATGGATAACACTGACAAAGTTGTTAGCCTCATCGAAGAATGTCGTCTTCTGGGGTTACAAATCATATATCCGACGATTGACGACTGCGTTTATCGATTTAGTGTGAAAGATTCTAAATCGATACGTTATGGGCTAGGTGCTCTTAAAGGTCTAGGTGAAGGAGTTATTACGGCTCTAGTAATTGAGCGCGAAGACAATGGGCCATACCTGGGTCTGGTAGACCTTTGTACTCGGAATAGTAGTAGCCGATTAAATCGTAAAGCACTTGAAGTTCTTGTTAAGGCGGGAGCATTAGATTGTTTAGGGCAAGAGAGGCACGAGCTGATGGCTAGCCTGGAGCATGCCCTTCGGGTTACGGAACAGGGGTCGAGAGACTCCGCATCAGGGCAAGAAGATCTTTTTGGTCTGCCCTCTGACGGCAAAGCTGTTGAGTCAGCGATTTGCGAGGGTCAGGTGAAAATATCAAGTCAATCAGTTGCTTGGACGCAACAACAAACACTGGTTTATGAGAAAGAAACCTTAGGGCTCTATTTAAGCGGGCACCCGATTGATAGGTACTCTGAAGAATTGAGTACCTTTGTATCCTGTAAGTTAAACGATATTAGTTCAGGGAAACGTCGTATAGCCGGACTTGTAAGCGCTATCCGTACTTTGAATACGCGTAGGGGTAAAATGGCGATTATTTCCTTGGACGACGGCTCAGCTCGTATTGAGGTGGTGATCTATCGTGAAGTTTTCGAGCGCCATGTCGAGAAATTGTATGTGGATAATATCGTTGTAATGGAGACTAAGTGCGGTGAAGATCGATACTCTGGAGAGTTTAGGATTGAGGCGACTGAGGTGATGAGTATGGACGATGCACGAAACAATTTAGCAGTTGGATTATCACTTTTAATCAAAGGAAGTGATACCGATGCAGAGCTATTGAGTGAATTGCACAAAATTATTGGTAAGCATACTGCTGGGAAAATTCCGGTGTTCGTTGACTATGAGCTTAATAAAGACCTCGCCAGGCTCCGATTGCCCGAAACTTGCGATGTTTATTTGTCAGACAATTTAATAGATAATTTGGCCACAAGTTTAGGCGATGACCGTGTAAAATTAGAGTATTCTAACGATAGTAGTTCCCGAAAAAACTAACGAGTGAGAACTGATTTATGAGTGAAAATCCTCAAGAAACATACCAAGCAAACCTAAATTTTTTGGATTTTGAGCAGCCAATAGCAGAGTTAGAGGCTAAAATAGATGAGCTTAAGTTAATTGGCCATGACTCGACGGTTAATATTAGCGAGGAAATTGACCGACTTAGCATGCGATCGGACGAGCTGACTCGACGGATTTTTGCAAAACTTAGTTCTGCGCAAATTTCTAAATTAGCCCGTCATCCTATGAGGCCATATACCTTAGACTACGTGGGGGGCCTTTTAGAGGAGATCCACGAGTTACATGGTGACCGGGTATTTGCTGATGATAAAGCCATTGTTTGCGGCATTGGACGGTTTCAGGGTATTAGTGTTGCATTTATTGGTCACCAAAAGGGTCGAGGCACAAAAGAAAATTTAGAACGTAATTTTGGTATGCCTCGACCAGAAGGCTATCGGAAAGCTCTTCGTATCATGCATTTGGCTGAAAGACATAAGATGCCTATTCTTACTTTTATCGATACTCCCGGTGCTTATCCTGGGATGGATGCGGAGGAGCGGGGGCAAAGTGAGGCCATCGCCACAAACCTACTGGAAATGTCAGCCCTAAAAACCCCTGTAATCGCCTCAGTTATAGGCGAGGGCGGTTCTGGCGGTGCTTTAGCAATCGGTGTCGCAGATAAGGTACTAATGTTACAGTTTGCAACTTACGCAGTGATATCGCCTGAGGGCTGTGCTTCAATATTATGGAAAAGTGCGGAAAAAGCCCCCGAGGCAGCTGAAGCTATGGGAATAACAGCTCCCACCTTATTGAGTCTCGGTTTAATTGACCGTATTGTGGATGAACCGATTGGTGGCGCTCATCGCGATATAGCTGTGGCAATTGATAACTTGCGGGCGGCGATTACCGCAGAATTGTCACCGCTGCTAGATGTTAGCGGCGAACAACTTGTGAGAGAACGACGGGCAAAGCTTGCTTCATATGGGAATTTTAAAGAGAAGTAGGGACCTATGAAGCTAGTGATGGGTTACTTACGGTAGTGTCGCATGCAACCTTACGATCTGTTTGACACGTTTAGCTCGAGGCTTGCAGAGCTTCGAGACGAAATTGACGTCGATCATTTTGTCGTTGCTCTGAGTGGTGGCTTAGACTCAATGGTACTTGTTGATCTGGTGAGCAGATATTTTGGCATAGGGAGCGATAGCTACTCCATCGTGCATGTGGATCATGGCTTAAATGTATCAAGCAAGTGTTGGGCTAAACATTGCATGGCAATTGGTGAGTCGCTAGGAAAGGTATGTGAAGTTGTTGAATTAGATTCTAGTGAGCGTAAGCCCGATGGGATAGAAGCTTGGGCACGAAGTTCTAGATACGCATCCCTTGAAAAGTTCGTGGGTTTGAGGTGCTGTTTGTTAACTGCGCATCACAACGAGGATCAAGCCGAGACTATTTTAAAGCATGCGCTGGAAGGCGCCGGCCCATATGGCTTAAGAGCAATGAAGCATGTACGAAGGTTCTATAATGGATATCTCGCTCGCCCACTGTTAGCAATTTCTCACAGAGACATTGTGGGATACGCACAAGGGCGAAAGCTCGAGTGGATAGAAGACCCGAGTAATGCAGATGAAAAATTTTTCAGAAATAGGATTAGAAAAACTGTTCTACCTGTGTTGAAGTCAGTTGTCCCAAATGCTGTTGACGGCCTTTTGAAAATGGCTAAACTCCAAGGGGAACTCCTAGATGGATTGAACGATATAATTGATTCTCATCTTTCAGAGTTTCAAATTCCTGAGCATCAAGTAGATCTTGATGTTTTAAACAGAGTTCCCGGCAGCCTTCATCCTTATATAATAAAAAGAGTTATAGCTAAGCTTGGCATGGACAATCCTGGACAACGCCATATAGGCGAAATACTAAAGATGATTAATGCCAGCTATTCTGCGAGCCCTGTTGTCACTTGGGCAGACAGCGAGGTTAGGTTATTTCGGGAGCGCTTGTATTTTATGAGAAAGATACCATTGCGTTCTCCCAGAGATTTTAGGTTGACGAAAGTACCCTCGAGATTAGAGCTCCCTGGTGGTTGGTTCCTGACTAACAGTACCGTAGGGAGCGGCCTAAGCCGAGAAAAAGTAATCGGGAGTAATTCCAGAATTACCTTCAGAAAAGGAGGGGAAATTTGCCAATTACCGGGTCGTTCTCATCATCACAAGCTAAAAAAACTCCTTCAAGCTTGGGATATGCCTCCATGGGAGCGTAACTTTGTGCCCATTGTGGAAGTTAATCAAGATATAGTCGCTGTGGGAAGTCAGTACGTAAATCATAATTATGTTGCAGGTATTACGGAAAAAGGTTTTACAATAAAATGGGAATCAAATTTATACATCAAAACACACCAGTAATGGGGTCGGTGAGTCTTACTTCTCTGGTATTGACGGATCAGGTAAATCGTAAAAATTAATCGCAATTGATTCGTCCCGTGTCTGAGCTGCCCCGACTTCCGTGCTCATTTTTCCTGTTTCTAGATTTGTAACCTCACCTAACTGACCTAGGCCTTTTTTGATTTTATTCTGAGCTTCAGCTAGTTTCTGATGTAATTCTTTTTCGTAGGGCAGTGCGTACGATCTTGGGGTCGCTGTGCGCTTCCAAGCTCTTTGCGCGTCGATAGCCCAGACATATATAGCTCCTCGATTTCCTTGGGCGTTATTGGGCTCATATATTACGGATGAAACTAACTTGAATTGATTAGGCAATGCGTCTCGCACCACAGGCCAGCCCAAAATTCTTGGTGTCGTTAAGTAAACAACAAAATAGAAAGAGGTGGTAAGCACAATTAAGCTTACCTTGATTGGCGTGGATAGTTTTGACCTTATGCATGCAACTACTAGTAAGGTCCCAATAAGTACATATGCCAGGATTAAAAGCCAAATTGCTGTATTCGCCACGTATTACACCTCGTAAAATTAGAAAATCACTATATTTTTTTGCAGCTTATTGATAGCTATGATGTCGCCTTCGCGATTAACAGTGAATCTAGCAGCAGTACTCTCATCACCTTTACTATGTAATATAGTTTCCCCATAAAAAGCGACGTTCAGTATTGGATTAACCTTTGAGATAGTGACATTGGCGGGCACGGGAGATTGGTTTACTGTCTCATAGTAGTGTACGTTCACTATATATTCTCCTGGAACTACGCCTCGTATAGTTACAATTTCTTGATTGAGAGGATTATCTATTGTCTTCCCATCGAAATCTATCGTATCGTTGATGTTCCCTCTGTCGTCTCTATCTAGGTGAACCAATCCAGCTTCTTTGTTTCGAAACCATATTATATTTCCACTCGGGTCTTCGACCCATATATCGAGGTCATTTGGATCTTTATCAGGCCAGTTAAGAGAGATAATATATTCAGCTTTAGGGTTAATAACCGCTTTTTTAGAAATTGGGTTCATGAATAGAACTGCGATCAGGAACAGAAACGTAAAGCCAAGTAGAGCGTTAAAAAGTAAATCGGTAAAAGGGTCGCTTGAGGCTCTTCGTTGGTTCCATCGGTTAATATAACGCATAGATCAAACCGAGTCTTCAGGATTTGAGAAGTCTATCGCCAGCTGTATGCTCCTTTCTATTAAGCAGTCAGATCCTCGCTCTACGAGTAGGTATTGGATGGCTAGAATCATACTGGCGACGAGTCCAGTAAGTGTTGTGTATAGCGCGGTCCCCATACCGTTGCTCATGCTTTTTATAATGCTTTTCAGGCTAGCTACGTCCATGCTATCGGTCACAGACACTGATGCCAGCATAAAAATAAATCCAATTATTGTTCCTAGTAATCCAAGTTTGATAAGTATATCTACCATAAACCAACCGGTGTCATGAGAGTTTTTAGCTTTTGAGATTAGGATATCAAGCAAAGCGCTAGGGTTGCTAAGGCTCGTCTTACTATTAATGTCTAGTATATTTGATTGTGCTAAATACGATAAGGATATTGAGCGGTTAGACACACCAGAGTTATTAATCAGCAGTCTTCGTCTGCTAGGGTTGCCTGATGCAAAATCAGGGTGTTGCTTGATCTTCTCGAGAACCCTCAGTTGATTGATTTGAGTCGAAACATAAATCGCTCTGGCGCAGCAGTGAAAAGTTCCGGCGATGAACACAGACGCTATTACAAAAGAAATTTTACTTTGGTCGGTCTCTAAGACAATTGTCACTAGCCCATTGTCCCAGCACACAAAGATACCAAAGACAATAAGGCCGGAAAGCATTAGCCAATAAAAAGCTAGCTGCCACTTATAGCGAGCGAACATAGACCTTCCTTTTTAACTGTTATTACAAGTAATTAATTAATTCAAAATCAATCTTTTATTACAACATGTATGCCTACAGAAAGAAAAGCTAGTAAATCTTCTACTTCATGATTACGAAGCGCTATACAGCCTTGCGTCCAATCTAGAGTGTTATGCATATTAATTTTCGACTGTGATTCGTCGCCTATCCCATGAATACCAATTGCTCCACCCAGTTTCGTATCCTGTGGTGGCGTCATATCGTTATCTAAGGCTTCCAGAATAGAATCGTATTGGCGCTTATTGATCAGTTTGTCCCTCAATCCTCTTCGGGCATCGTTTTCATTGGGATAGTTCAGCCTAATAAAATAAAAAAAATCACTATTCGGTTTAAAGCCGGCAACTTTATATCTACCTATTGGGGTTTTTTGGTCGCCTAAGCGATATTTATCTCCTGGGCCGCCCCGACCGGATGCAATAGAATATGTCTTTAACGTGATTCCTTTTGCACTTACCACTGATAGTTTGCGACTAGATTTACTAATGAGTATATGATGCGTGCTTTCTTCGGCCCCTACAACAGACGAGACCAGGATCGGCACAATTAATGAAATCATGATAAAAACCAATATCAGTATGGGATAATATTTATTATCGCTACCCACCCTCCGTGTGGGTTTTCGTCCTCCCATCTCTTGAAATATCTTGACAGTCAATTCGCCAGAATTCCTTAGGTCAGTATTGCGCATTTTGTTATAGTATCTAGGCTTGTATTAATCGTGATAGAGATTATGTCTGTTCAAGGAAAATATACTACGGTCGCATCAACATTGCATTGGGTCGTCGTCGTCTTAGTTTGTGCGCTGTTCGGTTTAGGTTGGTTTATGACTGATCTACCACCTGGACCTGACCGAGGATTCTATTTTGCGACTCATAAATCAATAGGTATAAGCCTGTTTGTCGTTATGATTGTAAGACTTGTGTGGCGCTTATTTAATCCTCCTCCCGCGCTCCGGTTGGATGTTCCGAGTTGGAAGGTATTGTTGGCTAAAAATGTACACTTAGCTTTTTATATTCTATTATTTCTACAGCCTTTAACAGGGTACTTGTCATCAAGCTTCAGTGGTTACGATACCAGCCTTTTTGGGTATCCTTTGCCGACGTGGGGATGGAAGCACCAGGTATTTAATGATTTTTTTTCGGAAGCCCATACAATATGTTCCTCTGCAATTTTAGTGTGTATTGCGTTGCATATTGCGGGAGTCGTCTCTCACGTTCACAAAGAGGGAATATTGTTTTTGAACAGGGTGAAACCGTGGTAAAAAAAAAGGGACTTTGAAAGTCCCTTTTGTATTAAATTTAGTCGGCTCTATCGGTTGTTGATGTACATTGTTACCTCAAACCCAAAGCGAACATCTTGGTAAGACGGTGTTTCCCAAATCATTCTAATTCCTCCACCTAATATTAAAAGATTTAACGGTTCTCCTGAAGCGCTTGCAATCATTTAAGCACTGAATCAATTGTAGATCAAGGCTTTAGACTAATTTTGTAACACTAAGTTTAACCAAAGATAAACCTGCGAGCGTATTTTATGTAAAATAAAATAAAGTTGGCGGCTGTTTAGTTAAAACAATTGTGCTAGAGATCGTTAAGTTATTAATATGTAAGGAATAAAATTGTGAACAAAACTACAAAAACAGAAGTAGAGGCGGCTACATTCCGATATTTAAGAGACTTTCTACGCGAGAATACGGATGTGCAGAATATCGATTTAATGAATCTAGCGGGGTTCTGCAGGAACTGCTTATCGAAATGGTATGTGGCAGAGGCTGCGGAAAGAGGTGAGGAGATAGATTATGAATCTGCTAGAGAAGAAATATATGGCATGCCATATAAAGACTGGAAGTCATTACACCAGAAAGACGCATCAGCAGAACAAATCAATACATTCAAAGAGAATGAGCAAAAAAATAATATTAAGTAGTGTCTAAATATATCGCTACATCGCGCTATTCGGTAAAGGAAATGCCCCTAATTTATGCTGTTGTGTGCACACTTTTGTCTTTTTCATCTGTTGCTGATCGTTTGGAAGATGAGATACACGTTGTTGCCCAGATGCCACTGTTAGAAAGCAGCTCGTCAGCTTTAATTGCTCATACTTTTATCGCGGCAGATCTAGATAAGTCTAAGTCTACCGATCTAACCGATTATCTATATTTGAATACGCCATCGGTTACTATTAATTCGGCCCAAAATAATCCGTTGCAACCTGATCTACATTACAGAGGGTTTAGCGCTTCTCCTTTACTCGGACTCTCGCAAGGATTGGTTGTTTATCAAAATGGTGCTCGGATCAATGAACCACTTGGTGACTCAGTAAACTGGGATTTAGTCTCGGACAGTGCCATTAATCAAGTTAGCCTGCTTGCAGGCGGTAATCCACTGTTTGGCTTGAATGCTTTAGGTGGCGCGATCTCGCTAGATATGAAAAATGGATTCACTTACCAAGGGAGGGAAGTAGAGATACAAGGTGGCTCTTGGGGGCGCATTAAAAGTACTTTGCAGACTGGAGGAAATGACGGAGTTTGGGGCTACTACGCGAATGTGTCTTTTTTCCAAGAAGATGGTTGGCGAGACTTGTCCAACAGCGATGCATTAAACCTTTACGCAGGCGCTAGTTATAGAGGGGCGACCTTTGAGACTGACTTAGGCGTATTTTACGCCGATACAGATTTGATTGGTAATGGTTCATCCCCTAAGGGGCTGTTAGAGATATCTCGCAAGGCCATCTTTACTGCGCCTGACATCACTGAAAATGAGATGAAAATGTTTACGCTTGAGTCTAAACAATATGTTGGTGGTGCTTTCACTATCACAAGCAACATGTTTTATCGAGATGTGTCGACTGCTAGCTTTAACGGTGATAGCTCCGACTACAGTGTTTGTGAATTAGGTGACGGTGAAAAACTTATCGATGGCTTTGATGAGGATAAATTGGAATTGATTGGTCTGGACGACGACGTATGTGAAGACAATGCCCTAAAGGCGTCTTCTGTGTCGCAGCTCGAGGATAGTTTGAACGCGTATCTGAGCGATGTCGAAGCGCACTTTAACTTAGAAGATTTAACCAATAAGCTTTACGGTGGTACAGCGTTTAGCGACGAAGCGATAAACAATATTTCTTCGCGAGATCAAAAGAGTTATGGTGTAGACTTGCAAAGTCTCTACATGCACAAACTTTTCCAACACGATAGTACCTTGTTTACGGGTCTTGGCTATCATCGAGGAACTTCAAAATTTGATTCAAAGACAGAGCTAGCAACACTGGATCCAATCAGTAGAAGTACACGCGGACGAGGGCTAGGCACTTTTCTTACGGATGAGGAAACAAAAGTATCTACTTCATCAACAACGTGGAGCGCATACTTTTTGGAAACGCTTGACTACGAAGACTTATTATCGATCAGTTTTGGCGGAAGATATAATCGTACAAGAGTTGTGTTGAAAGACAGAACTAACGTACACCCAGAGATAGAAGGGCGCCATTTATTCCAACGGTTTAACCCAACTGTATCTGGGGTCCTTCGGTTCAACCCAGGTGTCGACTTTTATGCTAGTTATAGTGAATCATCTCGTGCGCCAACTCCGATCGAGTTGGCTTGTAATGATGATGTGTTCGAAATTGCTCGCACAGCTGCGTCGTTGAGAGGAGACGATCCAGACGATATTGACTTCGAATGCCGACTTCCTAATGCATTTCTTGCAGATCCACCGTTAGAGCAGGTGGTTTCAGAATCTATTGAGGTAGGTACTCGTGGAGTTTTTAATCTTTTCAATTATCAGCTTAGTTTTTTTCGAACGAATAGTAAAAACGATATTATTTTTCAAACTACGGGCCGCGGGAAAGGATTATTTAGTAACGTCGACAATACGAGGCGTCAAGGTGTCGAAAGTTCAATTGGTGGAGACTTTGAGCGCTTATCTTGGGTCGCATCCTATAGCTATATCAGGGCAACATTCGAGGACAATTTCATTGTCTTAAGTCCTAACCACCCTCTTGCTAACAGTAAGGGCAATATTTCTGTTGCGCGAGGTGATACAATTCCGGGAATCCCAGAGCATCAATTTAAATTCGTGTCTGAAATTGCCATAACCGAAAAATTGACGACTGCACTTGAGTTTTCTATTTTTTCTGATCAGGTCCTAAGGGGAGACGAGTCAAATCAATTATCGAAGCTCGGAGGTTACTCAGTCACTAACCTTCGCTTACGGTATGAGGCTTCTCCGGAACTTGATTTTTTTGCCCGTGTTTCAAATATTTTTGACAGGGATTACGAAAATTTTGGTTTGATAGGTGAGGAGCCAGACGAGGTAATATCTACGCTAAATAATAATAGCCCTATCTTCCTAGGCTCTGGCGCTCCTCGGGCAGTTTGGGTAGGTGTTAAGCTCTCATTCTAGCATCCCTTTAGTCGTGGATAGCCACACCCCAAGGAAATTTTCCAACAGGTATGGTGGCTGATACTTCCTCGAGCGTGGTATCGATGACTGATACTTGGTGATCTACCCCGTCAGTGGTATACAAAACTGTACCATCTTTTGATAACGCTAAGCCCCAGACCCTTTTCCCAACGGGTATTGAATTCAGTATTTTTAGCTCTTTTTCATCCAACACGAATATTTTATTACTGCGGCCACCAGCGACGTAAAGCTTACTCCCGTCTTTGTTGACTAGAATATCTTTGGGTTTAGCTCGAGCGTCACCGAGCGACACTTTTTGTGAAATCTCGCCCGAATCAACATTGATTTTGATTATTTCACCACTGATTTCAGATGTAACATAGACAGTTTTACTATCTGAGCTGAAGGCGGCTGAGCGAGGTCTCGCTCCGACGACGACATTGTGCAAAATGTTGTGCGACGGTATTTCGATAATGTGCAAGAGGTTCGTAGACTCACTAGTGACGGCTACCTTGGTTCCATCTGGAGAAATTGCCACTCCCTCCGGCTCGAGGCCAACCTCAATTGTATCGATAAGCTTACCATTTGACGGGTCATATACTGAAGCGATGGCATCTTCTTCATTAGAAATATAGATGTTGCCATTTGGGTGAACTGCAAAAGCTTCAGGATCGTCACCACAAGAAAATGTACGGATTACTTCAAGTTTAATGGGGTCAATTACTGCGATTAGGTTGTCTATGCTGACAGCCACATATACTTCAGTTCCGTCAGGAGAGATACCCACACCTCGGGGTCGTTTGCCGACAGCAATCGTCGAGATAACTTGATTAGTATTACCGTCGAGAACGCTCACGCTGTCGCCACGCTCGTTTGTCACGAAGACACGACCTGTATCAGCGAAGGCGTTGTTATATAAAAAAACTAGCACCAATAGTTGCAGCTGCCTAGATATTTTCTTGTTTATTTGCATCGGTTGTCCTCACTTTAGTTTTTAGCTGCGAGTGTCCTACAATTTGAATTGGCATCTCGGAGTGTGTTGATTTTCTGGATGCTTATTTCGCTTACAATTATTCCATTATCTACAATAAGCAAAGGTTGTAGAAGTTCTAGTTCTGAATTGAAATTTAGGTCTACGCCTTTTTGTCCATCAAACGCTAAAGTACTCGTTTCTTTTGGATTTAAGAGTTGGGTACTAGGGTTCGCGTTTTTTGCAGCGACGTCAGAAAATAATTTCACTGCCGCCCATGCGGACCACGAATCGTCGCTCATAGGCTTTTCCGCAGTTTTTTTGAAACGTTTATTTAATTGAGCGGCAGCATACTTTCTAAAGGTGTAGTGCCATAACTGTGCGCGACCATTTCCGTTTGGATGCTCGGCGCGCCATAAAGTGGTCACTTTATTCATTATTTGAGAGCTAGGGCTAATATATAGAATATTTTTCGCACACGGTCGTGATTGAGCGCTAGAGCTCGGCAAGACTGCGAATACGGGGATATTGGGGTACTTAGTGGCTAATTCACTGTTGCGTAGAGCTGATCTGGCGGAGACGATTATTGTAGAAGCTTTATCTTGGATACTTGCAAGATCATTAAAATTGGCAATGATATATTTCAGGTTGAGGAATTTTCCCTGAGTATTGGCCTCTTCAATGCCTTGTTGGAGTCCAAGCCATGCATCAGTTTCTTTTGAGCCGTCAAAAACAATGTGTAATTCCTTCCCTAATGCAGTGCCCGTTGTTAGGACCATTAGGCAAATAACTGTGAAACTTTTAAGCATTTTTTTAAACCATTTTTTGGAGATTATACATTACCCTCTTGCCTGGTGTGTTTACGAAATTTGGCAAACCCGCGAACAGTTTATGCGATTACTAAATGAGAATGAAAATCATTTATAAAATAACAACTTACGGTGGTCTTTTGGTCAAATTCTAGGTACGCTATGACCTCATACATAACTAGGTTACTGGGAGAACACTAGTGCTTAAATCGCTACAGCTTGAACCAGAGAAATGTACCGGATGCCTGCAATGTGAAATGGCTTGCTCGTATGAGAACGAGGGGGTTTTCAATCCTGCTAAATCACGTATTAAGGTCTTTAATTTTCACGATGAAGGACGTTTCGCGCCTTACACGTGTACACAATGCACCGAAGCCTGGTGCCTGCACGCGTGTCCGGTAGAAGCAATTGTTATAAACGAGTCTACTGGTGCGAAAGAAGTTATTGAAGATGTTTGTGTTGGCTGCAAGGTGTGCACCATAGCCTGTCCATTCGGTACGGTCAATTACAATACTGATTCTGGAAAGGTTATGAAATGCGACCTGTGTGGCGGCGATCCTGCTTGTGCTGATGCCTGCCCAACCGCGGCTATAACATACGTTGATTCTAGTTACACAGGGTTAGAACGTATGAAGTCACATGCGGCACAAACAATACCAAAAACATAATAAGTTCATGTTAGGAGGATTTTAGAGATGGCGTGGCAAAAAAGAATTCTAAGAGTAAATCTTAACGATCAAACTTGTAGTGAAGAGCCCTTAAATATGGAGTGGGCTCAAAAGTTCCTTGGTCAAAGAGGTCTCGCGACAAAATACTTATCCGAAGAAATTGATCCAAAAGTAGATGCCCTGTCACCCGGAAATAAGCTTATTATGGCGACTGGACCACTGACCGGAACTATGGCTTCGACAGGCGGTAGATATTCAGTTATCACGAAAAGCCCACTTACTGGCGCGATAGCTTGCTCTAACTCCGGCGGTTTCATTGGTGCCGAATTGAAACAAGCTGGCTGGGATATGATTATCTTCGAAGGCAAGTCTGATAAACCCGTCTATCTTTACTTGGAGGATGACGTCGCATCCCTTTGCGACGCAGCTGAGCTTTGGGGGAAGTCGGTATGGGCCACCGACGAGATGTTACATGCTAAATATCAAGATCCGCTGATTCGTATAGCTTGTGTCGGACGGTCGGCCGAAGAAGGATGTTTATACGCTTCGATTGTGAACGATCGACACCGAGCAGCCGGTAGGTCTGGTGTTGGGACTGTAATGGCATCCAAAAATTTGAAAGCCGTGGTTGTCCGAGGGACTAAGGGTGTTGGGAATGTGAGGGACCCTAAGGCGTTCTTCAAAGCAACTAACGAAGGGAAGAAAACACTATCGGATAACGCAGTTACAGGAGAAGGGTTGCCTGCTATGGGCACTCAGGTGTTGATGAATGTTATTAACGAGGTCGGCGCGATGCCTACTAGAAATATGAGGGAGGTGCAGTTTGAAGGCGCCGCGAAAATTTCGGCGGAGGCGATGGCTGAACCGCGAGAGAGTGATGGCAAACCTAACTTAGTAACTAATGCCGCCTGTTTTGGTTGCACAATTGCTTGTGGCCGGATCTCTACAATTGATCCGCAGCACTATAGTATCGAGAATAAACCGGAATATATTGGGGCGTCAGGTGGGTTAGAATACGAATCGGCCTGGGCATTGGGCTCCAATGTTGGAGTGGATGATTTAGACGCACTGACTTACGCTAACTTCCTCTGCAACGAGGATGGTATGGACCCCATTTCTTTTGGCGCTACAGTTTCAGCTGCCATGGAGCTTTTTGGTATGGGTGCTATTACCTTGGAGGATACTGGGGGAGTGGATATGTCCTTTGGTTCCGCTGAAGCCTTGACCGTCTCGGCAGAATTAGTTGCGAAAGGTGAAGGTTTCGGACGAGAACTAGCGATGGGCTCTAAGAAATTGTGTGAAAAATATGGGCACCCTGAAATTTCCATGACAGTAAAAGGGCAAGAGTTTCCTGCCTACGATCCTAGATCGATCCAAGGTATGGGGCTGGGTTATGCAACGTCTAATCGCGGCGCGTGCCATTTAAGAGGTTACACAGTTTCCTCCGAAATTATGGGGGTCCCTGTTAAGACTGATCCTCTGGTAACAGAAGGGAAACCTGAATTAGTGAAGTCTTTCCAAGATGCTACGGCGGCGGTTGATTCGACGGGGTTGTGTACTTTTACTACGTTTGCTTGGACGCTTGAAGACATTGCACCCCAAGTTGATGCGGCATGTGAGGGCGGTTGGACTGCAGAATCCATGCTTGAGGCTGGTGAACGTATTTGGAATCTTGAACGCCAGTTCAATCTAGATGCTGGCCTGACTAGTAAAGATGACACTTTGCCGGCTAGATTGCTCAAAGATGCTGCTAAGACCGGTCCTGCCAAAGGTTCTGTTAATCGGCTTGATGAAATGCTACCACAGTACTATTCGTTAAGAGGTTGGAATGCCGAAGGAGTTCCAAATTCTGAGACTATGAAAAGACTGGGATTGTAATCTCGTTGCTCAAAGCGCACAGAGAAGGAGTTAACTAAGTATGAGGCATGTAATCATCGGCACCGGTCCAGCAGGTGTGACCGCTGCTGAGACGCTTAAAAAATTAGATCCTAAGTCAGTTGTAACAATGATTGGCGATGAACCAGAACCGCCATACTCGCGCATGGCTATCCCATACCTACTTATCGATCAGATAGTTGAATCAGGAACATATCTGAGGAAAAACAGCGAACATTACAAGGAGCTTGGCATAAGTCGCGTTGAGGGACTAGTCGACTCGGTTAATCAACAAAAGAGCGAAGTAAATCTTAATGGGGGTGCAACGGTTGGTTACGACAGGTTGTTAATAGCATCTGGCTCTACGCCGGTGACACCGCCAATAGATGGAGTAGAGCATCCTCTGGTCAGTAGCTGTTGGACTCTCGAGGACGCGCGGCGTATTTCTGAAGTCGCGAAACCCAATACGGATGTGGTCTTGATGGGGGCGGGGTTTATTGGTTGCATAATACTTGAAGCGCTGGCAAAAAGCGGCGCCAATTTGACAGTGATTGAGATGGAAGACCGCATGGTTCCCCGAATGATGAACGACACCGCGGGTAACTTAATTAAAGACTGGTGCGAAAGTCGTGGTGTAAGTGTAAACACATCTACTAGAGTTGAATCGATAACTGAGGCAGGGCGTGGTCTTAGTGTTTCCTTAAGTAATGGTAAAAATATTCCAGCGGATTTAGTAGTTTCAGCGACCGGTGTGACGCCTAATATTGGCTTCCTCGATGGCACCGATATAAAAACCGATCAGGGGATACTAGTGAATCGGCAAATGCAAACTAGTGATCCCCACATTTTTGCTGCGGGTGACGTTGCACAAGGTAAAGACTTTTCCAGCGAAGAGTTTTCTGTCCAGGCAATACAACCGACTGCTGTAGAGCATGGTCAGTTGGCTGCTAAAAATATGTTTGGCCTTAAGAATGCCGTTCATCAAGGCTCGGTGAATATGAACGTTTTGGACACCCTTGGTCTAATTTCCAGTTCTTTTGGACTATGGATGGGCGTTGAAAACGGAGAGTCGTGTGAGTTGCTAAATAAAGAACGGTTCCGATATATCAATTTACAGTTTTGCGAAGATGTATTGATTGGTGCTACAAGCTTAGGGCTAACCGAACACGTAGGAGTTTTGCGTGGGTTGATTCAAACTAAAACTAAGTTAGGTGTTTGGAAAGATCGACTAATAGAAGATCCGACTAAAATCATGGAGGCCTATTTGGGTTCTACTCACGCGATAGGGCATAATGCCAATATAATGAAATAATTGTTGGTGCCCAAGCAATGAGCAGCATTACTATAGCGTTAAAACTATATGCTTCTTTAACAGAGTTTTTTCCTGAAAGAGTCAAAAATAACAAGATCGAACTAAAACTTCCCCAAGGTACTAGCGTGGCTGAAGTATTGTCTAATTTTCGAATTCCTTCTGAAAGAGCTCATTTAGTTTTAATCAACGGGGTTTATATTCCTCCCGAAGAGAGACAGGGAAAGTGTTTGCTTGAAAAAGACGTTCTCGCGGTTTGGCCACCCGTTGCCGGTGGGTAACGGCCTGTATTGACCGTACACGGATAAGAATCTTACTTGCTCATGTTTTGAAAGAGCTATGACCGCTATAACAATTCACTCAGAAGGATTAGGCATAAGTCACGGAGATTTCTTTAGGATTATTCCCAGGCTGTTTCCCGAGGCAACCCTGAGGGTTCGGAATGATGGTGCGGAAATAGAATGGGTCGACGGTAGGATGGTGAGGATAGTGTTGAGCGATGAGAACGTTCGAAATCTAGGATTACTGAGGTTTCCGATGACTGATGTTCATTTTAGCTTTCGCGAATGTCCTCAAGACTTTATTGATGAATTTATGGTTGTATTTGATCGTAGTTTCCAAAAAGGTGGTGGTTAGAAGTTGGTACTTATCGATGACAAATGTTGATAGTAAACGTGAGCTATTCCCTTCTATCGAACCAACAGACTCTTTGTATCTCAAAGTCTCTTTTGGGCATGAGATCTATGTTGAAAGATGTGGAAATTCTAATGGGCTGCCTATAGTTTTTTTGCATGGGGGGCCTGGAGGTGGGTGCAAGCGTGACCATCGCCGTTACTTCGATCCAGCTATCTATAATATTATCTTGTTGGATCAGAGAGGCTCAGGCCGATCGCGTCCGTGTGGGAGAGTGGAAGGTAACACTACGCAGCTGCTGATTGAAGATCTGGAAACTGTGCGGTGCTATTTTGGCTTGGAAAAATGGTCTCTTTTCGCAGGGTCTTGGGGAGCTGCTTTAGCGCTGGCATATGGGCAAATGCATCCCTCCCGTATATCGGGTATGGTGCTGCGCGGAACCTTCCTAGGCCGTGATGATAACGTCGACTGGTTTTTTGAAAACGGTGCGAATCGATTTCTCCCTACGGAATGGTCAGATTTTTTAAGAGAAATGAATTTTAGTGCAAGTAAACCAATAAAAGAGCAGTTACACGATAAGATCTTTAGCAAAAATATTAAGCTAGTAGAGAAGACAGCAAAGGCTTGGGAGAAATGGTCCGGATCTGTGGTGATGTTTTCATTAAAGTCTACTGGAATTGAAATGAGTAACCTAGTCAGTAAGTCCGCGATCGCGAAGGCGAGGATCGAATTCCACTATGCAAAGAATCACTATTTCTTGACGCCGAACCAGCTCCTATTAAATGCAACTTGTATACCTGAGATTCCTATTTACATTATTCACGGCTCTAGAGATTTAACGTGTTTGCCTGAAAACGCGTGGAATCTTCATAAAGCCTTACCTTCGTCTAATATCGAGTTTCTCCACAATGCCGGTCACCTTGGGAGCGAGGAGGATATGATTGATGCACTTATCAGAGCAACTGATTCTCTGTCTCATGATTTAAAATAATCTAATGGCGGTACTGATCGGCAACAATTCGAATATTAGTACACATTCTGAGTTGTGTCGGGACGGTTGTATCATGGGCGTTCTTAATGTCACGGAAGATAGCTTTTCTGATGGAGGCGATTTCATAGAGCTCGAAGCGTCTGTCGATAGAGTCAAACAGATTTATCAAGAGGGCGCTATGATTCTTGATATTGGCGCTGAATCAAGTAGACCCGGCTCGTCACCAGTGTCTTCCGATGTTCAAATTCAGCGGATATTGCCCGTATTCCAAGAGATCAATAAATTAAATCTAGATGGACTTAGCATCAGTGTCGACACTACTCATTCTAAGGTTGCTAGTTTGGCGCTGCATCAAGGGGCGAGTATAGTCAACGATATTACTGCCGGCCAAGGTGATCCTGACATGCTTCCGATGGTCGCAGATACTGGCGCCTCGATTATTTTAATGCATATGCAGGGTGTCCCGCTAAGCATGCAAGCGGCTCCGCACTATGATGATGTTGTTCGTGAGGTTACGGAATTTTTGAGTGGGCGTATTGAAGAGGCGCTGGCTCTTGGTATATCTGAGCGGAAGATTGCAATTGACCCCGGTATTGGTTTCGGTAAAACATTACGCCATAATTTAGAGTTGCTTGATGGCTTGGCGGATATTGCGTCGTTAGGCCCGCCAGTTGTTATCGGCGCAAGTCGGAAGAGATTTCTCGGTACTATTTGCGAAGCTTCACCACCGTCCAATTTAATAGGAGCTACATGCGCAACCACGATTCTGGGACTTAACGCGGGAGCTAAAATATTCAGAGTCCATGATGTTGCACAAAACTATCAGGCGTTGAGGGTTTGGCAATCGCTCCGTCAAAATTAGTCGAGGCTCGGAGTACCTGTGGTTCACGAAAAGCATTACATATTTGTGGATACTTAAGTGATTTTAATTAATCACTGTTATCTGAGAGTAATTTGGAATTACTCATATTTCTGAAAACAATAGGCGCTCCCTGTAGTTGATGGACGTCTTGTAATCTCGCCACTTTATCGGATAACTGTTGGTGGTGTGGCGATTTCGAACACACCGGATCGGCATTAGTTGCATCTCCAGTTAGCTTGAAAGCTTGGCAACGACAACCGCCAAAATCCTTCTCTTTTTCGGGGCACGTACGACAAGGATCCTTCATCCATCCAAAGCCACGAAATTTGTTAAACGCATCTGAATCGTTCCATATGTAGTTGATACTGCGGTCCTTCACATTAGGGAACTCTATATCTGGAATACTAGCCGCCGCGTGACAAGGAAGCGCACGCCCATCCGGCGCTATTGTCAAAAATACAGAGCCCCATCCATTCATACAGGCCTTTGGTCTTGTTTCATAATAATCAGGCACGACATACAGAATTTTCATCTTATTTCTATATTGGTCTTGATACGCATGTGCGATGCTCTCTGCTCGTTCAAGCTGCTCTCTGCTGGGTAAGAGCGAGTCGACGTTCAAGGCAGACCAGCCATAGTACTGAGTACTAGCGAGCTCTACGTAGTCGGCCTTAAGTTCTACCGTCATCTTTAAAATATCTTCAATATGATCAATATTTTGTCGATGAATGACTATATTAAGAACCATTGGATAGTTATTTGCTTTGACCGCGCGAGCCATATCAAGTTTGTGCTGGAAACTCGAAGTTCCTCCCAGGAAATCATTGAGCTCTTTATCGCTCGCTTGAAAGCTTATCTGTATATGGTCTAGACCAGCTTCTTTCAGAGCAACTACCCGTTCTTCGTCCATTCCAACACCGGAAGTGATCAAATTACTGTAGTAGCCCAGATCTGCGCCTTCCTTGACTATAAGCTCAAGATCTTTGCGCACAAGTGGCTCACCACCAGATAGGCCTAATTGCATTGCGCCTAATTTTCTTGCTTCCCGGAGCACTTTTAACCAATCATCTGTACCCAACTCGTTTTTATAACTGGCTATTTCTAATGGGTTTGAGCAGTAAGGACATTGCAATGGGCACCGATAAGTTAGCTCTGCTAGTAGCCACAATGGCATACCTGACAAATTAGCGGTTGAGCCAACCATTCTCAGTAGCCTGATTGATAAAGGTAATGACGTCAGAGGTTAAGTCAACATCAGGAAAAGCAGATTGCAAATCGCGTATTATATCCTGCACCGACGATTTTCCGTTTATCCTTTTTAGTATCTCGCCTGCACTTTGGCTCAGCTTTACCATTCCTTCAGGGTAAAGTAGTACAAAACTGTTTTGAGCTTCCTCCCATTGTAAGCGAAAAAATGAGTTAATTTCAGGTATTCTGTCCTCACTCATGATACGGACTCATTAAGACTGCAGTTGTAGTAGGGAGGCATTTCCTCGACGTATGCTAACCACATAGAGTCTAGCATTGACCATAGTATGTCTAATTTAAACTGTAGAATGTTTAAGGCGTATTCCTGCTCGTGGCGTCGTGTAAAATGTTCTAAGGTAACTCTTAGTCCGTGTTCAACGTCCCTACGCGCCTCAGTCAAACGCCCCTTAAAGTAGTTATAACCTTGAGAATCGATCCAGGGATAATGAAGCGGCCAATTATCAAGTCGCTTTTGGTGAATTGTTGGAGCAAACAGTTCTGTTAAGGAAGAGCAGGCGGCCTCTTGCCATGACGCAGAGCTCGCAAAAGTAACATATGCATCCACGGCGAAACGGACTCCTGGAAGCAAGTGAGTATTGTGAAGCAAGTCGTCGCGGGAGAGTCCCACGGCTTCGCCAAGCTGAAGCCAAGCCTCAATGCCGCCCAATCCTTCACTTTGACCGTCATGATCTACAATGCGTTGTACCCAGAGTCGTCTGGCATTCACATCGGTGCAGTTAGCCAATATCGACGCATCTTTCATAGGTATATTCTGTTGGTAATAAAAACGATTTGCTACCCATCCTTGAATTGCTTTTCTATTCATTTTCCCCTCATTCATGAGAGTTTGATACGGGTGATTAATATGATAGAGAGATTCTTTTTCGCGCAGCTTAGCTTCAAATTCTTTGGCAGACCACGCGGGTAAATTACTTTCGTTAGGTTTGAAGATCGTGTGTCTTGCCATTGAACAACCCTGTTGAAGAGATTTAGTAATTATTTTACGCGTCTGATTGAGTAGTGATGTTACCATAGCCACAGTATGAATTGCTCATATAGGTAGGAGAGGACATGTCTAGAGATAATAGTGGCGATGATATTTTTAGTCGAGCAGAGGTAGATAAATATCTCCAAAAGCATCTGCTAGATTGGACAAATGAAGGTATCAGCATCTGCCGCAGATATAAAACTAGTGGTTGGCAGTCAACTTTGATGGTTGTTAATGCGGTAGCTTATTTAGCCGAAACTGGCTGGCATCACCCCGATTTGGAGGTGTCTTTTGATTTGGTTACTGTACGTTTTACTAACCATGATGCTGGAGGGCTTACTCAAAAAGATCTTGAAATGGCCGCTAAGGTTGAGCAATTATTGTCGTGGTCGCCAAATGACGATCGCGATTCGGTGCTAGGAAATTCTTATAATAAAATTATAATTAACAGCTAGTTATAAAATTTTAATAAAGTAATTTCGATAAATATAGTAGCGAAATTCGTCTAAACGTTCAGCTCGGAATTACGCCAAATGTATAAGCCCGGAGAACAAAGTCTAAGCCTCTGCTTCCGGAAGAGTTTTCTGATGTGATCCTCGCAAAGAACATGTCTAAATTAGTAATTGTTTATTTATGTTCCATTTTAGTTGAAGCTCGATCGCCTCAATCATCATTCCTGCGATATCTTTTTCTGTCGCGGTTTCGATTCCCTCGAGTCCTGGCGAAGAATTGACTTCCAGAAGCAGAGGACCCGCTTTCGAACGTATGATATCCACACCGGCGACGGCTAACCCCATTGCTTTTGTCGCTTTAACAGCTAGGCGGCGCTCCTCAGTACTCGCTCGTATCACTGAGGCTAGTCCGCCTTGGTGAATATTGGCACGAAACTCTCCTGGTGCTGCTGAACGTTCAATAGCTGCTTTGACTTTCCCATTTATTACAAAGAGACGTAAATCCTTCCCGTCAGCCTCTTTAATGAACTCTTGAACCAGTAGGTTAGCCTTGACTGCTTTGAATGCATTTATCACGCTTTGCGCAGCTTTCTTTGTTTCGGCCAGTACTACTCCACGACCTTGACTGCCTTCAAGGAGTTTCACTATTAATGGAGCGCCACCTACCATGTCTATCAACTCATCAGTATCTATCGGAGAATTTGCAAAGCCTGTCAGAGGAATATCTAAGCCACTTTTGATAAGTAGTTGCAGCGAAAATAATTTATCTCTCGATTGACTGATTGCCATTGAACTATTGAGTGCATAGACACCCATACTTTCAAACTGTCTAGTAAGGGCACAACCATAGAAGGTTGCACTTGATCTAATGCGAGGAATTATCGCATCGAGATCGTCAACTATGTGACCACCTCGAGAGTGTACTTCCGGCATCTCGTCATCAAGCTTCATGTAGCACTCTTTGATGTTGTAAAACACCATTTCGTGACCGCGTTCCTCACCTGCTTCAATGATACGTCGATTGCTGTATAAGTCGGGATTACTCGCAAGAAGGCCAATCTTTAGCCCAGTACTCACATTGGGTGTAATACCGTACATTTCGCGTAATTCTAAATCACTGATACGGCCTAAATTCATACTCGCAGAGGGGTCGACTAATACCCTGTTGGTCATCGCTTCGCGTCCTAAAAGCATGCGATAACCCATACTATCTCGATTACTTAGAGTAAGTTCTATATCCCAGATTTGGTCACCAAGTCGCATGGGGACTTTAATAACATATCTTTTCTCGCTAGCGCCACTAGTATTTTTGACCATGCGACGATCATGGATAACCGCCTCGCAACGCAGAGATACTTTCCGGTTATTTTGAAGTGGGTGAACGTCAAATGATACCCAGGGCAAATTAGATCGTTTAAAAGAATGGATATTAAAAGCGTGGATGACTGATGTTTTTGCTCCCGAATCAACCCGTGCTTTCACCGCTGGAATACCAAGTTGCGAGAAAGCGCACCATTCTTCACTACCGATAACTATCTTTTCGTTTATTTTAGTATCCATACGTTTACACTTTCTAATAGAGGCATGTGATTGCAGAATTAAAGTGCAAAATCTGATTGGAGTACAGTACTATTTTTAATTTTAACCAAAAAAATAAGTTGATTATTGGAGATTTCTTGGGGCGGTTTTAAGTTTAATTTGTTTGCAAGAAGCGCTTATAGCGCGTCATCTGTTTAAAGCAATAAGTGTGGGATCAACTAAGATTCAAGTTCTAGGAAAAAAAATGAAATTATAGACATAGC
>CALJHG010000046.1 GCA_938075585.1 uncultured Gammaproteobacteria bacterium
TCATGGATGACTGTGCCTCGTTCAGTGCGAAAATCCTTAGTATCGATAACGTCCTTAACACCGAAAGGCACTCCATGTAACTTAGATTTACTTTCAGACGCATCAGCAATAGCTGCTTGTCGTAAAGAAAACTCAGGATCAATATGTATAAATGCACCCACCTCATCGTTGCGCTCGGCTATCCTATCTAAACAAGCTTGCGTCAACTCGATAGAACTAATTTCTTTACTAGCCAATAATTTCGAAGCTTCGGTAGCGGTAAGGTCATTTAGTTTCACGTTTCAAGTAACTCCAATAGTTGCTCATTAATGAATGCAGCATCAGCAACACAACGCCCAGAACCGGCCCAATGTCCCCATTCCGAATTTATTGTCCTCAACTCTGCGACAGGCATAAAGCTAACCTCATTCCGGCTGTCCTCCGGAGGAAAATAGGCGTCCGTTGAAGACGGCATTACATAGACTTTGGCGCTGATAGACGATAGCGCCTTGATGAAATCGTCTCCATAAATCCTATTTTTTCCAACATTGGCAGACTGCCATGTGTTTATTTGCGCTAGAACATTGTTAGCGTCCATTGATAAATAGGTCTTCTCCCAGTAATTCAATAGATAGTCTTCCAAAGAAGAATATCCCAGTGTCCTGTAAAGCTCTTGTCTATAGAATCCCGCGGAAGGAGGCCAAGCTGCCCACGCTTTGGCAATACTGCGTAAGCCATCAATCGGTTGAGCTTCGTACATGCCACCAAGCCATGCGGGATCCATAGTCAAAATAGCACGCATACCTTCCAAAAATACCCAATTATGATCAGAGATTTTAGCCGCTCCGCAGATAGGCGCAGCTCTCTCCACCCACTCAGGAAAAAGTGCTGCCCAATGATATGTCGCTACCCCACCCATCGAATGTCCCACTATAAGCGCGAGCTTCTTGACACCTAATTCTTTCAGTAGCAATTGCTGCTGGACAAAAATATTATCGGCCATAGTGATCGTAGGGAAATTTTGCGCCATACCATGACTAGGCGAAGACGAAGTCCCATTACCAAATAGATTCACAATCACAACAAAATAACGAGACGGATCTAATGCCATCCCTGAGCCCACTAAGTACTGACTATTTTCGTGCGTACCACCAAAGTGTGTTAAGACTAGCACTGCGTTATCGCCGGCGGTATTTAACTCCCCAAAAGTGGTATAGCCTAATTTAGCTTCTGGCAGAACTTCGCCTGACTCAAGCTTTATGTCTCCGGCCTGAAAAAAGTTACAAGAGGTATCAATCATATCGCTGGCAGAAGTTATAAGTTGAAATAATGCTGAAGACTTTTTTCAGCTATACAATGGCTCAAGCCGCGAAACAGCATCAGCCAAAATTGGAGGGCCGACGATATCTCCATCATCGATGATTTGTTTACCATCAATCCAAAAAGACTGTTCTTTCATAACGCAATCTGGGTGATTCTCGCCACCGCCATCAATCCATTGCGGCAACCCTAACCCGACGGCATTGCAACCAATCACTCGTTGATCTTCAATGAAGGAGGTTCCAGTAAAACGCGCGGCAGGATGATACCCGCAAGTGAAATGCACAATGTTCCCGTATTCACCATTGCCAGCGCGCTTCAGCGAACGACGAATCGCCGAGAGCTCGGTTCCGCCACCAGTCACCTCTTGGATCTTCCCATCAATCTGGAAGACGTAAGGCTCGGATAGAACCGTATAATATTCATGGAAAACTGCCTCACATACCACTGTTCCTCTCACGGTCTCCAGCTCAGGAATGACCATCACAGTACCAGGTACAAAGTAGCCACCAGGTTTAGTCGCACGTTCGATCGCCAGACCTTCAGGATCAGCAAGTGTGAATGTCACGTCAGTTCCAAGTTGAGTGGCAAACCGACACTCTTTCCCCGCTGAATCAGCGAGTAATTGGTTAAAAGCATCCGAGACCACAAAAACCTGATCTAGATCAGCCTTGCTGAAAATTCGTACGATCCCTTCAGCACCCAAATCCGCAGCCAAGAAATATCGTGTCCGATCATTTTTCATCGCAGAGTCGTATACCGCTGCACCCGCCATGTAGGGCATGCACAGATCAACCCACGCATCACAGTTCTGCGCAGCCGCTATCACTGGATCAGCCAAAAAAGGATTAGCCAAGCCTCCTTGAAATGGTAGTGGCGGAGACAAAATCATCGTGGCAACCTTAGCGCCTAACTCATGTGCCGCAATAACTAATGCATCAATCGCACGCTTCTCGGTATTTGTATCAGCCGTAATCAAAACGTGTTCTGACGGCACTACACACATCATCTCACGCATCATAATTAAAGATGCCTTGGCTAAATCGGGTCCCAGCTCGGTAACACGAGTCATTCATCTATTCCCAGAATTTTACTCGTGACCTAAGTCATCGACAGCATGTTTGATAGTTCCCATAACACCTGCTTCAAATGGCGAAACTGGACCAGGTTTATAGAATCTTGATTTCATCCCTTTCTGTAACGCTTGTATCATGTCAGTATCTTCATCCATGAACGCCTTGTAGAAATCAACATACTGCTGGGCCTTCTCTTTAAAATCAGGTTGAGAAAAATGTTCCTCAGGGAATAATTGATAAGTGATAGATACACTCGTATCAGGCCCCGTCGGCCAGTTAGTACCAATCGAAACGTAATCAAATCTAGGAAACCACGCCACGTTTGGAGGAAGGTGGCTAGAGAAGCCTCCACTATGTAACTCTTCCGGTAACCATGGGATTGGACCAAACAAAGATTTTCCTTCTGGCACTAACGTTCCACCCGTAAATCTTCCATGGTATCCACCATCGAAGGTCTTGTAGCGATAACCTTCGAGAGGCTGAGCTGGTCCAAAAGTCGCAGCATGTAGAACAGCAATGTGGTAAATGTCAGTCAAATTCTCATTCAGGAATTTCCAATTACTGGGGATCTCCATCGTAAATTTATTTGCTAGCTTCAAACGCCCCATCTGGTAAGGCTCGTACGTTTTCGGGAAATCCCATGCCTCAAGACTATGCATCAGAGGATCGGCTTCTTCATCAAAGTTTATAAAAATAAACCCTTCCCAGAGCTCCGTGCGAATGCGGGGTAATGAGCAATTTTTTTTATCGAAATTTTTTGATTTCTCAAGATATTGCGCGTCCACCAGATTTCCGCTCGTATCGTAAACCCAACCATGATAAGGGCAAGAAAAATACTTGGTACTTCCTTCTCCCCAGGCAACTTTGACGCCACGATGTCTGCATACGTTTGCAAAAGCCTGAACATTGCCACTTTTCTCTCTAGTAACGACTACAGGTTCATCGCCCACATCATGAGTAAAGTAATCGCCCGCTTTTTCGACCTCTTCCGCGCGACCAACGAGTAACCATTCTTTCATGAAGATTTCTTCGATTTCTCGCTCCATGACTTCTTCGGAAAAATAAACTCTACCTGACTTGTGGTTTTGACTAACCTCGGGTGCATCAGCAATTACACTATAGCCAAAGGTTTTCGGATCATACCGAAGGATGGGTGATTCATCTTTTGTTGTAGACATGGATACGCTCCCCTTCAACACTGGTTAGATAAACTTGGTTAAACCTCAGTAGCTATGCTTTCAGTATCCATAGAACGAGTGTTTTAGATATATGTTCAAGACTCTACCCCGTTGGCTTAAAGTTGTAAAGTCAAACATATGTCTCATTTACCTCGATAGATAGGCACCCTTTTTTCCATAAAGGCGCGAGGACCCTCTTGCGCATCTTTAGACTGAAATACTGGGGCGGAGATTTCAGTTTCAAGTTTTAGCGCATCTTGTTCATTAACACCTAAACATGCGTGAGCAGATTTTCTAATTGCTTGTACTGCAATAGGACCGTTACTCGCAATTTTTTGTGCAATTTGATTAGCAATAGACAGAACATCGTTCTCCACTCGATTGAGAAAGCCGAATCCTAGAGCCTGATCAGCGGTGATCAAGTCGCCTGTCAGCAGTAATTCCATGGCTACCGCAAAAGGCAATTGAGCGGGCAACCGCACAGTAGAGCCGCCCGCAGGAAAAATTGCCCATTTCACCTCTTGCACTCCAAACTTCGCTTCAGGTACCGAAACTCTTATGTCCGTTCCTTGTACAATCTCCATACCGCCGGCTATCGCATGGCCATTAATAGCAGCTATCACAGGCTTAATCGGATCAAACTCTCTTAGCAATGCAGTTTCAAGGATCGTCCTGTCAGCAAGCATTCTCTCATCCCACTCATCTTCAGCAGAACGACTACCTGAGATAAGAGGGATCAATCTTCCTAAGTCTGCACCTGCACAAAATACGTCTCCTGTGCCAGTCAGCACCGCAACTCTAACTTCAGCATTGTCACGAACGCTATGCCAAGCGTCCGTTAACCGACAAGCGACCTCCGGATTGATAGCATTTTTAGCTTCCGGTCGATTAATCGTGATTCTCGCGACATGTCCCTCAACTTGATAATCTACTAGTGCCATTATCATTTCCTTCCGCGTTAGCTAATAAAACAGTAATCAGATTCTAGCGCGACACACTGAAACGTCAAACATGTAAGCACTTTGCTATCGCTTCGCGATAGAATAAAATTAAAAAGTTATGCAAAAATCAAATCTCCCAGACTGGAATCATGATCATTTACAAGCCGACGACTCTGCTCCTGACTGGTTCAAACGCGCGGTTAATACACCAGTAAAATCCAACTACGTGATGGTTGATGACTGCGCTATTCACTATCTGACCTGGGAAGTAAATGATTCAACGCGCCACCCCCCCAAGCCTGGACTCCTCTTTATACACGGCGGCGGAGCACATGCGAACTGGTGGAGGTTTATTGCTCCAAGTTTTATCGATAAGTATAGAGTTGCTGCTATCGACTTATCTGGTATGGGAGATAGTGAGAAAAGAGAGAAATATTCCGCCGCGCTGCGGGCTCAAGAAATTTTGCACGTACTAAAAGCAGCAGAGTTGGGGTCACAGCCTATAGTGATTGGGCACTCATTCGGGGGACTAATGACAATGCGTTTTGGCGCAGAATTTGGCGACCAGATTGGTGGAGCGATAATTGTCGACAGTCCCGTATTACCAGAAAGTGAAAAAGCCAGTGAGGTCCCACGCAGGGTGCTAAGTGTACAGCGGCACTACCCCACGTTTGAAATTGGCCTTGAGCGCTTTCGTTTGCTGCCCGCACAAGAATGCAAAAACACATTCATAGTAGATTTTATAGCACGACATTCTCTGATAGAGACTGATATGGGTTGGACTTGGAAATTTGACGTGAAGGCAATGGGCGCAAACCGATGGTCTGAGCCCTTTCATGAACATCTAGCGAAAATGAAATGCCCGTCCGCTCTAATCGTAGCTGAAAATAGTGGGATTGTAAGTGCCGTTACTGCGGACTATATGTCTGATCTCATGGGCCCCGAATCGCCTATGATCAAAATAAAGGACTCGCATCACCACATCATGTTAGATCAACCCTTGTCTTTCATAGAGGCGGTTAAGAATCTGTTAGCTGACTGGGGAAAATTTAAACACATAAAAGAAATAGTCTGACTGATGGATCTGACCCCTTTTGTCGGACTTGGCGATGTCGTGTTTGGCCAATGCCGCGATACTATTTCTCAGAATATTGGAGCTCCTGAGAAAAAAATCGTCCTGAAAAATGCGGACAAATGGAGTTATCGATTATTACGAATAGAGCTTTCTTTCAGCCATGTTGCTGACTTCAGATTAACTAAAATAGTATCAAATCACCCTTATACCCTGGTGCTTGGATTTAATCCTATCGGCTTAAAGGAAACATTCCTAGTTCAGAAATTTCCTAACCTTCAATATACTGACAATAATTCACTAGAGGAACCTAGCCTTGGACTTGTATTTGCGTTATCAAGAGGAACCGTGTCACACGTCATTATGCGTCCTCAAAAACATGAACAAACAGGCGAGTATATTTGG
Organism: uncultured Gammaproteobacteria bacterium; assembly: GCA_938075585.1. Taxonomy (GTDB): domain Bacteria; phylum Pseudomonadota; class Gammaproteobacteria; genus UBA4457. The sequence goes on from CALJHG010000046.1 coordinate 5,972, forward strand.
CCTAAAGCTTGAGACCTCGGCTAACCGTAGACTCATTCTTTACTTGTCCCATACTCCACGAACAACAACCTGATTCGCATCCTCCAAGGATTTGATTGTGGCCAAAATATCTTCTTGACCAAGTCCGCTGGCTTGAAAACGCTTTAGCATCTTTTGCGCGACAGAAACCATCTCTAAATCCATATTAAGGTCCGCGGCAAGCTCGGTAGCTAAATCAATATCCTTACATGCAAGGTCAACGGTAAACGCCGTAGGCAAACGGTCTTGCAAAATAGTCTTGATACCTCCTTGCCACGTCAAACTACTGCCACTACTAACTCTCACAATATCCCAAAGCACTGTCGGGTTGACCCCAGCTTTTGAAGCTAGCACGATCGCTTCAGCATTAGCCATCATTATTGAAAAGGCCAGACTATTATTTATCAACTTCGCGACATTACCGGAACCCACATCGCCCGCATGAAAGATATTTTCACCCATGGTTAAAAGCAACTCTTCTATACTTTTAAAGAGTACTTTATCACCTCCCACCATGATCGTAAGGATGCCTTTTTTCGCGCCTCGAACGCCGCCACTAACCGGCGCGTCTAAAAACCCCACGCCCGCTCTGTTCGCCTCTTCCGCTATATCCCTTACAAGCTCAGGAGAGTTGGTGCTCATATCTATTAATATTTGTCCCGAAGCCATTGAGGGCAGAACCTCAGCAAAAACAGAAGACACTTCGGAAGGGCCTGGCAGCGACAAGATAACTACTTCCGACCCGAGCACTAGACTTGTTAGATTCTCAGCTCGCTTTGCTCCTGCCCTTTCTAACTCTTTGGTCGCACCGGGATTTACATCGTACACTGTCAGCAGGTGGTCACCAGCTAGGATATTGGCTGCCATCGGCGCACCCATACTCCCCGTGCCAACAAATCCAACTTTCATACCAAACTCCTTATAGCAAAGCTTTTAAAATACTCCCGTTATGCTTCAGCGACAGTTACTGCCAAAACCATTTGAAGTTAGTATCTGGCAACGAAAAAACAAATAGTGCGCTGCCATAGGTTTCCAAAGGAGGAGCACCTACTATAGCTGCGGCGATACCTCCCCCACCGCTCGGGATAGCGATAAATTGTTTTCCGTTCAACCGCCAAGTAATAGGCTGACTGCGAATTGAAGAACCTGTTTGGAACTTCCACAGAACCTCTCCGGTTTCATCGTCAAGGGCTAGAGCGTACCCACTCTGGTTGCCAGAAAAAACAAGTCCACCTTTAGTGGCTAACGCGCCGCCCATCAAAGGGTATTTATCCTGATATTTCCATCTTACTTTTCTTGTTTCAGGTTCGACCGCAACTAGGACACCATACGCCGAACCCACTTCGCCCTCGGTGATACCCGGACCTCCTCCCCAAAACGGAACTCCTTGAACAAACTCCATACTTTCTTTAGTCATTTTCCCGCACGACTCGATACTGGGCACATACATTAATCGAGTCGACTCACTCCACGCATAGCTCCAAGAACCATTATTACCACCAACATTCCCAGGGCAAATAAACTCCTCATTCCCTCCAGCTTTAGGCACATAACGGGGATCGACTTCGGGGCGACCATTTTCGTCCAATCCCTTGGACCAATTTAAGCGATCTGTGTACTGAAAGGCATGTAAAAATTTGCCACTAGTGGCATCCAATGTATACACATAACCATTTCGGTTGGCTTGCATTAACGCTCGTACTGTCTTACCTTCAAATTCGACGTCGGCAACTATAATTCCATTGGTGGCGTCGTAGTCCCATACGTCATGAGGCGTGAACTGGAAATACCACTCCAACTCTCCAGTTTCTGGCCGCAGGGCTAAAACAGAGTTAGTGTACAAATTATCCCCCAATCGCGCGTCGCCATTCCAGTCAGGAGACGGATTCCCGACGGGCCAGTAGATCAAATTTGTTTGCGGATCATATGTCCCAGTCGACCAAGTTGGCCCGCCCCCAGTTTTCCAAGAATCGCCTTCCCAAGTCTCGACCCCAGGCTCACCAGCAACGGGTACGGTATACTTTCTCCATTCCAAATTCCCTGTTGAAGTATTGTAAGCATCAACAAAGCCGCGAGCTGCGTACTCGCCCCCAGCGATTCCTGTAACAACTAAATCTCCGACTATTAATGGAGCGCTGGTAGCACTGTATCCTATTTTATAGTCGTGCATTTCCACATTCCATCGAACTTCTCCTGTCTCAAGATCAATCGCCAGAAGTCGTGCATCCAATGTGGCCATAAATAAAAGATCGTCTTTGATGGCGACCCCTCGGTTAACCGGGCCGCAGCAAAGAATCAAGTCACTAGGCATGTCATGTTCAAAATGCCAAAGTACCTCGCCAGTCTCAGCATCAAGCGCCCACAAATTGTTATAGGGCGCAGTTAAGTACATAACCCCATCCGCTACCACAGGCGAAGCTGACAGCTGACCTACAATTCCCGTTTGAAAAACCCAAGCAGGTGCTAGCCCACTCACGTTACTTTTATTTACGTCGTCGAGTTGACTAAAACGCCAATTCCCATAATTGCCGCCGTACATAAGCCAATCACTTGAGTTCTCGGTCCCTTGCAAAAGTCGCTCAGTGCTGACAGGACTCGTACCTTTCGCAGATACGGTACAGGTAATAGTGACTACGACTATTGCCGTAGCAATGTAGTTAACTATTTTCATTAATTCTCCCCAAAAATAATGACCGCACTCAACTTATAACCAACTAACCCTCAATATATTGATCTTATCTCGCCGACTGTAATTCATTCAACGCACCCAACGTATAAGTCTGAGCGTAAGGCCGTCTGTCAGGTAGGTTGTATTTTTTCATTAAACCACTGAGTTCACCGCTAGCATCTATATCTGCCAAAATGTCCCCAACTTGCCTTCTTAATACATCGTTACTCGATAATGTAACAAAATGAACATTCCAGCGGAGAGCGATAGGAGGTTCGTAATTATCAACAAAGCCACCTGATCTCTCCTGGTCCGACTCGCGCAGCAGCCATCCCGCTGTTGGACCCCACAATAGTCCAGCGTCAGCCTCTCCATTAAAAATGCCATTTATCGCATCAGCTGCAGAAAAATAAGTCTTTGATTTAGCACCAAGCATTTTTAAGGCAAAGTGGGCAACTGTCTGTGATTGAATAGCAACATTCTTAGAACGTAGTCGACGCAGATTGGTACTCGTTTCCCCAGAAAACGAAATCAGTTCAAATGCCGCAGCGTAGTAGGCAGGACCGAGCACGATAGTTTTACCGCCCTCTTCAAAAGATTCCGAAGTTCCAGGCACGCTCAGTATAACGTCGCATTCACCTTTAACCAGTCTTCGGAATGGATAGTCACTTTCAATTTCTTGGATCTGGGTGCTATTAGGTACCCAAACTGGGACAAATTCACGTCCCATTATCTCGGCTACTTTCTCACCGAGTTCATAATCAAACCCATCGACTGTGGCTTTACCCGAATAAGGCAAATTATCCTCAAGCAGGCAGATGCTTAGCGGTACAATCTCGTCGGAAAGTACTGGAAAGGATACCAGCACTCCTAAAAATAAGAGGGAGGCGATCCTCCCTCTGAAACTGCTTACTCCCAAAACCATTTAGTTTTAGGTAGTGCAAAAACAAGCAATGCATTTCCGTTGGTACCCTTCTCAGGGGCTCCAGAAAGTCCCGGAACTAACCCTCCCATCCCGCTACCTATAGCGACATACTGAGTACCATCGACCTCCCATGTGATTGGTTGACTGCGCACTGAAGAACCGGTCTGGAACCTCCAAAGTTCTTCACCAGTAGCATCATCCAAAGCAAAGGCGTAACCGTCCTGATCCCCACTAAAAACCACTCCACCAGCAGTAGCCAGAGCACCACCAACGAACGGATATTCACTACGATATTTCCATTTTACCTCACCACCAACCGGATCAATCGCAGCTAAAATACCGTAACTCGAACCGTCGTCAGTCTCAGGTGTTGAAGGGCCACCCCCCCAGAACGGAGTACCCTGAATAAAGACCATATCCTCTTTGAATACCCCCATACAGGACTCTACTGACGGCACATACATAAGTTCCGAAGACTTACTGTAAGCATAGCTCCAAGAACCATTGTGACCGCCACTTAATCCAGGACAAACCGGATCACCGGCCTCACCCGCCTGAGGAACCGCTTCGGGATTGACCTGAGGCCGTCCATTAGCATCCAAGCCAGTAGACCAAGTAAGCCGATCAGTATATTGGAACCCCTTCATATAGGCGCCAGTTGTGGCATCTAAGACATATACATACCCATTGCGATTGGGTTGCATTAGAACCCGAACAGTTTTCCCATCAACAACTATATCGTCTACAACAATTCCATTAGTGGAGTCATAGTCCCACATATCATGCGGTGTAAATTGGAAGTACCACTGCATTTCGCCTGTCTTAGGGTCTAGCGCTAATACAGAGTTTGTGTAAAGGTTATCTCCTTCCCGAACACCACCATTCCAGTCAGGACTGGGATTGCCTACTGGCCAATATAAGAGGTCAGTTTGTGGATCATAAGTACCGATAGCCCACGTAGGACCTCCGCCAGTTTTCCAAGAGTCACCTGCCCAGGTCTCAACCCCTTTTTCACCCTCAGATGGTACTGTGTAACGACGCCATAAACGCTCGCCAGTAGTAAGCGCATAAGCATCGATAAAACCTCTCGCGCCGTATTCGCCGCCCGCAATACCTGTAATCACCATATCACCAACGATGAGCGGAGAGCTGGTTCCACTGTAACCTTTCTTGTAGTCTTCCAGCTCAGCAGTCCAGAGGATTTCGCCGTTTGAGCGTTGGATAGCCAAAAGCTTTGCGTCTAAAGTAGCCATAAAAAGCAAATCGTCCTTGATCGCGACACCACGATTCGCTGGGCCACAGCACAGAATCAAATCACTCGGCATATCATGCTCAAAATGCCAAATCACTTCTCCATTTTTAGCATCTAACGCCCATAAGTTGTTGTACGGCGCGCTAACGTACATAACTCCATCCGCAACGATTGGTGATCCTGATAATTGACCCGTTAATCCCGTTTGGAACATCCAGACTGGGGCAAGTTTACTTACATTATCTTTGTTTATGGTATCGATAGGGCTATATCGCCAATTCGCATAGTTACCTCCATACATATACCAGCCATCGGTCTTGTCTGTTCCTTTAAGCAGATCTTCGGTAGTTACAGGCTCTCCCGCGTAGCTGAACTCTAACTCGACCGAATCAGCGGCAAATGCGGGCGGCCCCAACAGAAGTGCCAGCCCAGCGCATATAGCTAAAATATTATCCATGTTCATTCATATACCCCTCATTCTTTGATACTTACTATATCTACTAATCTTAACTCAATTCAATACTTTATGTCGGCGAATCTAAATCAAATTTTGGTGACCTTTTTTCTCTGTGTGATCGCACACCTTCGGCGGCTTCAGGAGAGGCAAAACCTAACATCTCCAGCGCTGTCGATGCGTCGAAGCTGGGACCTGCCATACGATACCAGTTATTCAGAGCGTACTTGGTCCATCTCGTGGCGGCAGGAGCGCTATCACGCAATCGTTCAGCAATATGTATCGCCTTCGCTTGTAATTCATTGTCCTCGACACATAGGGAAACCATACCCAAACGCTCGGCCTCTTCACCGTCCATAGGTTCGCACAAAAGCAAATGATACTTCGCTTTAGCCATACCGCAAAGAAGTGGCCAGTTGATGACTGCAGAGTCACCTGCCGCTACTCCTAACCGCGTGTGGCCATCGACTATTTTCGCAGACTTCCCCGCAATCGAAATGTCAGCTAACAACCCCGCAACTAAGCCTGCGCCGACTGCAGCGCCATTAATAGCAGAGACTATTGGCTTAGAGCAATTTATAATGTTATAGACCAAATCTCGAGCTTCTTTCCAAGAACGAGCCCTCGCCTTATGGTCCTCGATCATGTCTTCAATCATCCCAAAATCCCCGCCAGCAGAAAACGCCTTACCCTTGCCGGTCAAGATCACTGAACTTACGTTTTCGTCTTCATCAATATCGCGCCAGATATAAGTTAATTCTCGATGCCCCTCGGCATCAAGAGAGTTCATAGTCTCCGGCTTATCAAATGTGATTCGTAAAATTCGATCGCCAGGACTGTCAATCTTCAGCGCGTGATATTTCTTGTAGCGGTCAAGCATGATTTCACCTCTAGTAATATATTTTTCAGTTTCTAAATTTCAAAGACACCAATGTGAATAATGTAGTGACACAATATAGGACTAATATAGCTTAACATTGTAGGATACTACGACCGCCGTGTTTGCTATCGGTAAGAAATATCTAACGGAGATGATAATAATGCCTGATTTACTTGTAAATATTGAGAATCACGTCGCTACACTAACCCTCAATCGCCCCGAGGCTCGCAACGCATTGAGCGAGGAAATGAGAACCTTATTAAAAGAATCTCTGTGCCGGATTGAAAGTGACGACAACATTCGATGTGTGATTATACGGGGTGCAGGCGAACACTTTATGGCTGGAGGCGATGTAAAATCTATGTCGACTATGTTGGATGAACAGCCTGAAAAGATAAGAGCAGCTTTCCGAAAAAGGATTTATGAAGGCATAAATTCAATTATGCTTTCAATCAGACGTATGCCAAAACCAGTTATCGCTAGCGTCTCAGGCGCAGCCGCTGGCGCCGGTGTGAGTATGGCCATGGCATGCGATTTAGTAATAGCTGATAGTGATTCGTTTTTTACTTTAGCTTATTGCCATATTGGCACGACTCCCGATGGGGGTGCCTCTTTTCAGCTGCCAAGAAGTGTCGGAACAAAAAGAGCGATGGAAATCGCGCTTCTCGGAGACCGTTACGATGCAGAGACAGCGAAATCCCTTGGCATGATAAATTTTGTCACTAAGCCCAAAGAGTTGGCAGATGAAACGCAAAAGCTGGCTAACAGGCTTTCTGTAGGACCCACGTACGTTTACGCGAATAGTAAAAAGTTAATCTACCAATCAATGGGTAATGATTTTGAAACGCAACTTCAAATAGAGGCCGATCTTTTCGCCGATTGTGCGTCCCGCCAAGATTTCAAAGAAGGTGTTACTGCCTTTGTCGAAAAGAGAAAGGCAAATTTCAAAGGGAATTAATTGTTCAACTCCAAGCAAACTTAGGTTGGTCAAAATGTGCGACACGAGTTGATTTCCCTCGCACAGCGACCTCCCTAAATTGATAGATAATCGCGGCAGTTGGAGCGGCAATCCAATCGTCACCAACAGGCATGCGCAACACCGGGTGCGGCCCGTCCCCAGGGTCTAGTAGGGGTGCGTCATCACGAAGGAATTCAGAGATAGGTATCCTATGAATAGATTCTACTTCGGCTGGATTCGGCTCTAGATTTTTTTGATTTCCAGCCCAGCATACGACAGGTGTCATTATGAAACCCGAACGAGTGACAAAGTCATCTAAGCGACCAATAATATTTTCTTCTGAAACCTCTAGACCGATCTCTTCTCTCATCTCTCTGAGAGCTGCTAGTTCGGGAGTCTCTCCTTCCTCCAGCCGCCCCCCGGGGAAGGACCATTGTCCGGCATGATTTCGTAACCGACTGGAACGCCGAGTCAAAATGAGCGACGCACTTTCTTGCCACTCCTCAAACTGGGCCATCCCTGAGAGCATTGGTCCGAAGCCACTATCAACAATCGTAACAGCTACCGCAGCGGGTCGCCCGTCCGTGGTAGCCTGAATATCATTAAATTCTTTCAAATTAGATTCGACGAGATTCCTGAACTTAGGGTCTATTAAGTGAACCATAGATTAAATCACCATTAAATGTGCAGCAAATTCGAGTCTAGTATTGACGTGTGCACTCAGATTGCGGCACGATTAACAAAAGAACTTATTATACATCAGGTCGCACCATGCAATTCTCTCTAACTGACGAACAGACTATGATTCAGGACACGGCAAGACGTTTCGCCGAAACGGAACTTTCACCTGTAGCTGCCATATTAGAGGATGCCAATGAAAGGCCAACGTACCTGAAAAACCTTAAAAAGCTCGCCGAAATAGGATTCATGGGCCTTAATATATCCGCGGACTACGGAGGATCCGAGGCGGGTGTAATCCCATTTAGTTTAGCACTCACCGAAATTGGACGAGCGTGCGCATCGACAGCAGTTGCGATGTCAGTAAATAACTTGGTTGGCGAAGTTGTGCAATCCATCGGCACCGAGGATCAGAAAAAAAAATATATCCCAAAACTATGTAGTGGGGAATTTGCATGTGCGTCGTTTTGTCTCACTGAAGCAGGCGCTGGCTCCGATCCCTCGCGATTGAAAACGCTTGCTATAAAAGACGGCGCGGAGTGGGTAATTAATGGCAGTAAAATGTGGATCAGTAGTGCCGAGTACGCAGGATTTTTTGTCGTCTGGGCCGTAACTGATTCGTCTCTCCCAGCAGGAAAAGGAATTTCTTGCTTTCTAATTGATGCCGATAACCCAGGATTAACTATAGGGCCGGCAGAGAATAAAATGGGGCAGCAAGCATCATCGACGAATTCAGTGCATTTTGATAATTGTAGGATTTCTAACAGCGCGATGCTCGGAACCGAAAACCAAGGGTTTAAAATTGCAGTTGGAGAATTAGTAGGAGGTAGGATAGGTATCGCCTCTCTTGCGCTGGGGTTAGGCTCCGCCGCAATTGATTTTGCGAGAAAATATACCACTGAGAGAGAGCAGTTCGGTGAAAAAATAAGTAACTTTCAAGGGCCTCAATTCATGATGGCTGATACGTATACCGAAAGAGAGGCAGCGAAGCTAATGGTTCTGCAAGCTGCCTGGAAAAAAGACAATAATGAACCGTATATGAAATCAGCCTCGATGGCTAAACTCTACTGCACCGAATGGGCAAACAGAGCCTGCTACACTGCCCTCCAATTAATGGGTGGCGCTGGTTACACTAAAGACTACCCGCTGGAACGCTACACGAGGGATGCTCGCGTCACTACGATTTACGAGGGAACCAGCGAAATACAGCGAGTCATCATAGCAAGAGAGCTGCTGAAAGAAATTGCATAATCGACAAACTAAACTAAACTGACAGCAGATAAAGCAAATGACAATGAAAGTCACAAACATACTTAGGAGAATCGAGTCATGAGAATGGAAAAGTTATTATCGTATCACGCGAATTTATTGCCAGGATTGGATGTCGGTGGAGGACCTTTTGGGAACAGATTAATAGTTGAAGTCGAAGGTGGCGAATTTCAAGGTCCCAAGCTAAAGGGAACTATCAGAAAACACGCTGCCGCAGACTGGTTAACGCTTTGTGAGGACTATGGACATCTTGACGTGAGAGCTACCTTTGAAACACATGATGGCGCTTACATATTTGTAGAATATAAAGGCAAGCTGGAGATGACTGCCGCAGTGCAAGCCGCCCTCAGCACCGGAGAAGGTTCTACAGAAATCGGCGATCAATACTTCTTTACAGAGATACTTATGCAAACTGGTGACGAGCGATACAAATGGGTAAACAATATTATATGTGTGGGTCAAGGGAGAATTCTTCCTGGGCGTGTGGAGTATGACGTCTATCAAGCCATGAACGACTAATGCGATAATATGCAAGGCAAAACTAAATTATGAAATTCGGTTTATTCTATGAACTGTCAACTCCTCGGCCTTTTACTACCGAGAATCAACGCATGGTCATTGAAAATGCTATTGAGCAAACGGTACTTGCCGATCAGTTAGGTTTTTCGAGCGTATGGTGCGTAGAGCATCACTTTCTTGAAGAATACAGTCATTCTAGCTGCCCCGATATGTTCCTTACCGCAGTAGCTAGAGAAACTAAGGATATCCGAGTGTGCTTTGGTATTGGAACATGCGTTCCCGCAATGCACTCTCCTATCCGATGGGCTGAAAAGGCTGCTTATCTTGACATGCTGTCTAATGGTCGCGTTGAGTTCGGTACGGGGCGTTCTTCTACTTGGAACGAACTGGGTGGCTTTGAGGCTAATGTTGATGATACTAAAAAAAGCTGGGACGAATACTGCCGAGTCATACCCAAAATGTGGACCCAAGAGAGGTTTTCATATAAAGGTAATTATTTTAGTATGCCGGAACGGTGTATCCTACCAAAGCCAGTGCAAGAACCGCATCCGCCTATGTGGGTAGCGGTCACTGCTCCTGGTACTGAATTAGATGCGGCTGATAGAGGAATGGGCGCGCTGATTCTTTCTATATCCGATGTTGAGCGCAATGTTCCCAGAATTCAAGAGTACCGGGAACATATAAAAACATGCGAGCCCGTAGGTGAATTTATCAACGACCAAGTGGCGATCGCCAATTGGATGTACTGTCACGAAGATAGTGAATACGCAAAGCAAAAGGGAAACGAGCTGATAGGAACCTTTGGCTATATGGCTGGCCAAACGGTAGAAATATCTGAGGCGTATCCCGCCAACAGTTACAAAGCTCTCGGGCTATTGGGCTCTTTAAGGCAGGATCCGAACGCCCCAGGCGATAAAAAAAATCCGCCTGCAAGCGGGCTGTGTTTTGGAGACCCAGCTACGATAATTAAAACAATCAGACTCTGGGAAGAAGCCGGAGCTGACCAAATAATTTTCATGGTCCAAGCACGAGAGCATCTACCCCAAGAAGAAGTTCTTAACAGTATGCGTCTTTTTGCGGAAGAAGTTATGCCGCATTTTAGTGAAGATGAGATACCGGTAGCAGTAAACACATGAGATATCCCGAGTTACTCTATGGATGCGGCGACCCTGAAACTATTCCAGTAAGCAAAACTCCTCTAGATGTGAGCGATGGTTCCGCTATTAACATCACAAATGCAGAGATTTTTTACACACTATACGAGCTTAAAATGAGCGTTGCTAAGACAATTTTGCCGGCGAGTCTTCATCCCAGTATTCCCGCTCTTTTCAGCGTAACATTCGTCTCTGGAGAACACGAAATAACTGGCACTTTCAATCTTGCTTACATTGGCATTGCTTGTCGCACTGGAATAAAACCGAGGCATCTTATAATTAAATCATTTTGTGACAACGATACGGCACTCAAACTCTTCGCGGCACGCTACGGTTTTAATGCATCTTTAGCAAGGGTGTCGTGCAGGGAAACATACGACCGGGTAAATGGCAAGATTTACCACGAAGACCAAATAATTGTAGATATCAGTATCGGTAATTGCAGCCCACTTGTTGGATCCGGTGGCGTCGTGAAATATTCTCCAGCTTTGAATGCTTGCCTGTTAGATGATCAAATCAAACTCGTACAATTTGAGGCAAATTATGACTTTAAAACAGTCATCCGTGGTGAGCCTTCCGACCAGATATTTGATTCTCGCGCCCTAGGTCATGAAGGTCTGAACACTCATTATCCAGTGGCTGGTACTCACGCTGTGGCAGATGTAAATCTATTGCCTGCTCGTTTCCAAGTTGATTTGGTCAACCCTGCTGAAACAGGTGGCGCGACCAAAATCACAACAGCGTAACTTAAAACAAGCTTGTAGCCCCTCATCAAAGAGGAACTACAAAATCGCCAATTAACGAAATGCCGGCATAACTAATTCTGCGAAATCTCGATATACCTTGTGCGCCTGATCAGCATCGGGAAGGATATTCAACTCCTGCAATCCTGATTTTTCTCTCGCCTTCATCTCTTCAATAATTTCTTCTGGCGTACCTGCTAGGCACGTAGCTTTTATTGCTTCCGGGGTAACAAATTTCCTTTCCTCCGGCTGCATGTAGGTACAATGACCATCATGTATTTGCCGGAAGCGTGCATCTTCAGGCAAGGAGAATTTGCTGACTCGATCAACGTATTCTTCCCAAACATTCGCGAAATGAGCGGGCACCATATCGTCATTTTCTCCGTACTTTTTCCAAATCTCATAGAAAAAATGTAACTCGCACGTGACCCAGGACCCTACCTCATCAATAACACGATCATCGGTCAGTTTCTCACCTGGACGAAGCACACAACCAGCAGTTAAGACCGATGTTTGGAAGTTATCATCCAATGTTCGTCCTATTGCGGCAGCACCGCCATGTATACGCTCTAGCTTATCCGATATTTCATTCGGGGCACCGCCAATAGTCACCCAGCCATCACCATAGGCTCCAGTCGCCTCTAGCGCTTTAGGCCCATTTGCAGCAACATAAATAGGTATTTTATTATCTAAATTTAAGTAATAGCGATCGCGATGTAAGAACTGGATCTCTTGAGTTCTCCCGCGGAAAGTGTAATCCACCGCATCACCATCGAGTAACGATCGCAAGACTCTCAGGTATTCCCTGAATTCCTTCACGGGCATTGGGTCCTGACCCATCACACGCATTGCAGTGTGTCCTGTGCCTATCCCTAGGAATGTCCGACCGGGTGCTAACTGATTAATAGTACCGATCGAATGAGCAGTAACCGGAGCAATTCTAGTCCCAGGTATTGCCACGCCAGTACCAATTTCAATTCGTTTTGTATTCACCGCGGCAAGCGCCAACGTTGCGTAGCAATCTGACCAGATCATCTGAGAATCGGGAACCCACGCGCGGTCATAGCCCAACTCCTCCGCGTACCTGATTAAATCCCAACGATTTATATTAGGGTCTATAGTTACCGCAAATTTCATGTCTTTCTCCTAGGCAATTTGTCTTAGCCATTAATGTTGCGCGAATGTTATCTTGATCTTGGTAAAAGATATAGTGTCAACGTCGAAACCTTTCCCGTGTTAGTTTTATCGGAATGCGGGGATCACAAGTTCGGCGAAATCTCTGTAGACTTTCCGCGCAGTATCCGCCGAGGGCATAATACTTATGTCTTTCACACCGTTTCGCTCTTTTTCCTTTATTTTTTCAATTATTTCGTCGGGGCTACCGACTAAAGCAGAAGCAACGATAGCATCTGGAGTCACAAATTTCCTTTCTTCTGGTACTAGATGCGTGGCATGATCAAGATGGATCTGTCTAAAGCGGGCGTTTTCAGGCAATGAATAATTGTTCACCCGACTCACGTATTCCTGCCAAAGATTGGCGAAATGTGGAGGTACGAGATCCTCTGGCTCACCAGCCTTTTTCCAGATCTCATAGAAGAAATGGAGCTCAGTTGTTACCCAAGAGCCGATCTCATCAATTACTCTATCATCTGTTAATTTGTCCCCGCACCTTAGTACACTAGGAGCGGTTAGAAACGAAGTAAAAAAATCGTCGTCTAATGTCCTACCTACTGCTTGCGCGCCACCTTGAATCTGCTCTAATCGACTTGAAATTTCATCCGAATCTCCGCCGATAGTTACCCAACCGTCACCGTAAGCTCCTGTCGCTTCGCAAGCTTTTGGGCCATTGGCTGCAACATAAATAGGGATATGATTATCCAAATTCAGGTAGTAACGCTCCCGATGAAGGAATTGAATTTCTTGTGTTCGTCCTCGATAGGTATAGTCAACAGCTTCACCTCCGAGTAAAGCTCTAACTACTCGGAGGTACTCACGAAATTCTCGCACAGGCATAGGATTTTGGCCCATAACTCGCATTGCAGTATGACCGGTGCCTAGTCCGAGAAATACTCTCCCAGGCGCCAATTGATTGATTGTGGCGATAGAATGAGCAGTGACAGGCGCAATACGCGTTCCAGGGATAGAAACCCCTGTCCCAATTTTAATTCGGGATGTGTTAGCCGCGGCCAAGGCTAAAATTGCGTAGCAATCCGACCAAATCATCTGGGAATCAGGAATCCAAGCGCGGTCGTACCCTAACTCTTCAGCATATCGAACGAGATCCCAGTCATTAATGTTAGGATCAATTATCACTGAGAACTCCATTCGGTACCCTCCTAAATATTCCTGACCTTGTGGAGACAGTAGCACTTATGAGCCACACTTCAAGAACAATTGTCCGAAAATAGACCGTTATTAACTGGAAGTCACAATTATGGAGCGGTCATCCTCTGCCAATCAAGGGCATTTTCGATGCCATCACTGTCATGAATTGTACATTGGCCTCCAACGGTAAATTTGCCATGTGCAACACTGCATCCGCGACATGCTCGACATTCATAGTAGGTTCTTTCTCTATCGCTCCGTTCGCCTGTTTAACTCCTCGTGTCATAGGCATAGCCATTTCAGTTAACGCATTTCCTATATCAATTTGTCCACAACAAATATTGAATTCACGCCCATCCAAAGACAGACTTTTAGTGAGACCGGTAATCGCATGCTTTGTCGTCGTATAAGGTACAGATCCTGGTCTCGGTACTTGAGCCGAGATCGAGCCGTTATTAATAATTCGTCCGCCTTGAGGTGACTGAGTTCGCATCAAGCGAAATGCTGCCTGAGCGAGTAAAAAAGAACCCGTAATATTTGTGTGTAAAACATCCATCCAAGTATCAATTGAAATCTCATCAATCAAGCTTGTTGGGCTGCTTACCCCAGCATTATTAAATAGGACATCTAACCTGCCATAATCATTTTCGACTTTTTTAAAAACTTCCGTTACCGCTGTCACGTCAGTCACATCACATACTTGGACATCAACAGATGGGAACTCAGACGCAGTGTCTAACAGTGTGTCTTTGGTGCGACCAACCAATATAACCTGATACCCATTCGACAAAAATTTACGCGCTGTCGCTCGGCCAATGCCGCTACCGGCGCCACTTATCAATGCGATAGGCGGTGGCTCATTCAATTGACCGCCCTTCCATCTTCCGACCAAAACTTTTTCCGAATAACTTTCTTATCGGTTTTACCTACTGCAGTTTTTGGAATTTCATCCCAAAACTCAACCGATTTGGGGGTTTTCACGCCTCCTAGCTTCTCACGGCAAGCAGCAATGACATCACTTTCATTAATTTTTTGACCAGAATTCAACACCACTACCGCTTTGATTAACTCGCCCCATTTTTCATCAGGAACACCTATCACAGCGCACTCCAGCACCTCAGGCATAGCAAGAATAGGCGCTTCAACTTCAGTCGCAAAAACGTTAAAACCTCCGGTTATTATCATATCTTTCTTGCGATCGACGATGTAAAGAAAATTATCTTGATCCAAATAACCTATATCACCTGTATGATGCCATCCAAATTGTCTTGCTTCGATATTCGCCTCAGGTTTTTCAAAATAACCCGGAGTCACGAGAGGACCACGACAACAGATCTCACCACGTTCTCCAATACCCATAACGGATCCTTTATCGTCAAGTATTGCAACTTGCGTGCACGATGTTATTTCACCACAGCTCTTTAATCGCTCTGGCTTTACTCCTCGCGCAGCATCTGCCACGACCTGACACGATAGCATTGAGACCAACATCGGAGCCTCGGCCTGTCCGTAACATTGGCAGATAACAGGACCGAAAACGTCTACACCACGTTTAAATTTATCGGGAGAGACTGGAGCTGCAGCAATCAAGATCTGTCGTAAGCTACTGCAATCATAATCACCCACTTTAGGATGATCTAAAAGAGCATAATACGCAGTTGGAGGCAAAAATATATGCGTCACTCTATCTCGCTCGATGCTCTCTAAGACTGCAGTAGCATCAAAATTTTTGTGGATCACAGTGGTACCCGAGACAGGTGCAAAAATATTAATGATAATGCCTGCCGCATGCGTAATTGGAGCCACGGCAAGATGAACAATGTCATCCGGCTCGTTACCAACATAGTGTTTGAGTCCGAGTTCGACCATAGTCACCACATTAGCATTGCTAATCTCCACTCCTTTAGAAGGTCCGGTGGTTCCTCCCGTGGGCCATCTCGAAAATATCGCATTCGGGTTCCCGTGAGGATCTGACCAGTCTGGAATGTCCGAATTTTTACCCTTCGCGCAAAAAGCTTGCAAAGAAGGAAACCCCAGATCAGGGCTATCGAGGCAGATTACTCCTTTAAGCTCGGGGATGAGATCTATGGCTTCTTGAGCAAGATGAACTACCTCAGAATGAAAAAAAATCCATCGTGTCTTGGTATAACGCATGTATTCTGCGTTACTGCTAGCG
>CALJHG010000047.1 GCA_938075585.1 uncultured Gammaproteobacteria bacterium
ATAAAATACCCGTTAATACTAGAAGCAGCCAAGAGAACATGATGGTCACACCGCCTATAGGAGTCGCATATAAAAGTTTAGGGATATCAAATGATACAGACAGATAGATACTAAAACTAAACAACATAGTGCCGATAATAAATAAAATGCCACTCCATCGGAGCGTTGGTGTAGTTCCAAGTTTTCCTTTTTGTAACATTACAAAGCCTAGGGTGATTATCACAGCTGCATGAACTTGGTTGTAGCGCACAGCAGTCATCAGAAAGCGGAAATTTTCGTCGCTGACCACTTCATGTAGTCCGT
This sequence comes from uncultured Gammaproteobacteria bacterium, assembly GCA_938075585.1. Taxonomy (GTDB): domain Bacteria; phylum Pseudomonadota; class Gammaproteobacteria; genus UBA4457. The sequence goes on from CALJHG010000047.1 coordinate 304, forward strand.
GTTCGGCATATGCTCCAAACGCAACCGAGACAAGCCCCAATAATGCACCCAAAATCAATATCACGACTTACTCCTGTATTACCTTGCGTAGCCAGCATTATAATTTTTTTAAAGCACTGACTAATTGTTTAAGAACTTACATCTGATACGTATTATTCTAGCAATGAGCTCAAAGCTGTGATGATTTATGAGTTGCTGAACTGTCTGGAATGTTTTTTCTCATTCAGAATTCATCTCGCACTTAAATCGTATGAATTTGATTTGGAGTGAAATGGCGGAGAGAGAGGGATTCGAACCCTCGATGGGCGATAAAACCCATACTCCCTTAGCAGGGGAGCGCCTTCAGCCACTCGGCCACCTCTCCAGAAAAATTGAGTGTGCAGTATATCAGTTTAGAAAATGTGCGTCGCTAATCGCAGAGATTTTTAGCGCAGGGTTCGTGAGATGTCGGCCTTTTCTATGCAGTCGCATGATTAATCGCACGTTCAGAACGCGAGTCACCTGCCACTCGGGTATGTAGCATGAGTCTTTCTTCCGTCAGAGGATAAGGCAGAGCGCGATGCAGGACACATCGGTTGTCCCAAACCACTAGGTCGCCTGGCTTCCATTTGTGGAGTAATGTTGTACCTTTTTTACAGGCTATATCGGTTAACTTCGCTACCAATTTTTCTGTCTTTTTTTCGGACAAGCCCTGAATAATGTGAATATGGCGCCCGATGAATAGTGCAGGTATTTTAGTTTCGGGATGAGTTTTTACAAGCGGGTGTAGCGGAGCGTCACTTGCATTGAAGCCATAACCCGCCCCCTGTTTAACAGTGTGTCCTATTTTTGCCTGCGAGTGGAAGTATGAGTGATAAGCATTGAGATGTTCGATTTTCTTTTGAGTGGCATTATCCAGAGCTTCATATCCTGCACGCATATCGGCCCATTCTGTCTCCCCACCAGTTGTAGGTACAATTCTTGCGGACAAAATAGACGCTTTGGCCGCTAGTGGCATATAAGAACTGTCTGTATGCCAGCCTTCGTTTCCTTTAAGCAGCTTCATCCACTCCGAGTCTTGCTCATAGAGCTCGCCATTAGATGCCTTATTGGTTAAGGGTATTGTTTTTAGGTTGTCCACTAGGTTTTCAATTTTTCCGAACCGAGCAGAGAACTGTTCCTGCTCTTCTTGTGTCAGGTGTTGTTCGGGAAAAATTAAGACAGCGTACTTCAGAAACGCCTTATGCACTTCAATCCAATCTTTTTCAGAGAGCGCATTTAATTTGAGTCCACGGATTTTTGCTCCCAGACTTACGTTCGATTCCTCTATCTCAATGGTCAAAATTATTCCGTCATTGCCGCTAATAGTAGGCTTGCAATCACTCCTATTCGCTCGAAATGATAGCTGTCTTCCATGAGCCCAGTGGATAAAAAAGAGAGCGTGAGTTCTCGTTCGGGATCAACGGTGAACCCGGTGGAACCAGCGCCAAAGCCTCCGAAAGTTCTTGCGGAGTTCATCACGCTAAATAGACCTGGCAGGTTGCCTTCGCCTCTCATAAAAAAACCTACCCCTAGACTAGCTGGATACAATAGCCAATTTCGAGTTCCTCCCCACATGTCAAAAAGTATATTTCTCATTTCTCCGGTATGGTTGCGAGTACAAAAATCTAACATTGCGGGAGATAATACGCGAGCCCCATCTAACTCACCACCGCGTCGTAACATTTCTGAAAAACGGTGGACATCATGCGCAGTCGTAAAGCAACCCGCGCCAGGTAACTCGCAACCGGGCGAAGCTAAAAGCGCACCTATTCCCTCTACTGCCTCTGGAGGAAGCAGCGCTGGGATATCTTTATAAGATACTTTTACAGGGCAGACTCGCCCCATTAGGTCATCCCTTGGCCCTAAGCTTGTGTTTATCATACCTAGTGGCTGAAAGATCTCATCAGATAACATTTGAGCATAGCTGCGACCATTACCGGCAGCTCGCAAGCATAAGGCCGCTATAATGCTATGACCTAATAAGATAGCGTAGTTCACGCGCTCGCCGGGTTGATTTTCTAACGGTAAGCCGCATGCAAATTCCAGGAGTTTCTCGATATTTGCGAGTACCTCAGGGGCAACTGGGGGTACCGCTGACATGATCCCGCTAGTATGGGTAAGGAGATGATACAAATTTACTTTTTCTTTACCTAAAGTTGCAAATTCGGGTATGAGTTCGGCGACCGGTGCATGCAGTTTTAAAAGCCCTTTTTCAACGAGAGACAGGGCAAGAACATTAGTGAACTGCTTGGCAACGGACATAGTAACGAAAACCGAGTCGGAGGTTAGCATTTCACCATTCTCTTTATGGGCATAGCCTTCCACTATATCCAGAATCACCTTTCCCTTTCTCGCGGCGATCATGGAAACCCCGTGACAAGCTCCAAGCTCTATATCGTTTATAATTTTTTCTCTCACTCGTTGAAGTCTATTATGGTCAAAGCCGAGTGCTTTAATTTCATCGTTACTTGCAACTTGTATCGCTTTTGGTGTATCTGCAGACATTACTTATCCCCTTTGAAGTCTGTCCATATGGTCGTGCGCGCGCTATGGTCTTAGTGCGTAAGGCCCATGTTTTGACTATTATTCTGTCAATTATGACTTATTGTTTAAGAAATTCTAGTTTTCTCTAGATTTGCTAGGTTCTGGCAAGAGTTAGATTGCCGCAAAAGAATTTCTTGTATTAGCTTAAGTCACTGTGTCAGAGTGACGTTGGCTTGATTTAGGAGCTTGCATTTAAAAAATTGATGCGATTTATTCTTTAATGGAGGATGGTTTGGCTTTATGTTTGATACGACACCAATTCTAGTTGGAGCCGGGCAGTACGTTGATCGCGATGGGCCGGTACCCGACAAAAGTTTGTCCCCTGCTGACATTGCGTCTTTTGTCGCTGATGCGGCATTGAAGGATTGTAATGCGACGCGGGGCTTGGCTGACATAATTGATGTTCTGGCTGTCGCCCGCTTATTCGAGCACTCGGTGAAAGATAGAGTGATGTGGCCTAATCCGTTCGGCTGTTCTAAAAATATGCCTGGTTCAGTAGCGCAGAGGTTGGGAATAAGGCCTAGTCGATTGGTTTACGCAGAAGTAGGCGGCGAGACACCGCAGCGGTTAGTGAACCAAATGGCCGAAGCAATTTACCGGAACGAGATCCGTGGTGCTTTGATTACGGGAGCCGAAGCGTTAGCTACTATCAAGAACGCTAGACGTGCGGGTGTGGAATTCGATTGGGATGAGGAGGTCTCTGGAGATTTTGAGGATCTTTGGCCTGACAAGCCGATGAGTTCTGACTATGAAAATAGACACGGGGTTAATGTCCCTATTCAGGTTTACGCGTTGTTCGAGCAGGTTCGAAGAAATCAATTAGGATATAGTACAAAGGAATATCGGGAATCAATAGGTAAGTTATTTACCACTTTTTCCGAAGTGGCAGAAGGTAACCCGTTCGCACAATTTCCGACCAGGCGTTCGATAGACGACATCTCTAATGTGTCTAGTGAGAATTTTCTTTTGACTGAGCCGTATACTAAGTGGATGGTAGCGCAGGATACAGTCAATCAAGGTGCGGCAATAGTCATGACGTCAGTGGGTATGGCACGGGAGTTGTCGATACCTGAGAGTAATTGGATTTATTTGACAGCATATGCGGACGCTGACGATCTTATGGTATCCGAAAGACCTAATTTGAGTGCATCTCAAGCTCAGGGTGATGCCCTAAGTTACGTGGTAGATAAATCAAATTTAAAGCCCGAAAAAGTCGACTTGATGGATCTATACAGTTGTTTTCCTATTGCCGTTACCAGTACCTGCGGACATCTCGGCATTACTCCGGCAAATCGACGACTTACCCTCACGGGAGGCTTACCGTTTTTTGGTGGGCCGGGAAATAATTATAGTTTGCATGCAATAGCAGAAGTAGTTTGGCGGCTAAGAGGTAAGGCTATGGGAGATGCTTTAATTGCGGCTAATGGAGGATATTTATCAAAGCACTCTGTTGGGGCTTACTCCAAAAAGATAAAGGGTCATTGGCTACCCAGTGATTTTCGACCCGATCGAGGAAAAAATGCAAAAGTCTTATTAACTGAGTCGCCAAATGGCGCGGGAGTTGTAGAGAGTTATTCAGCAATTTACCAAAAGAACAAGCAGTATGGGGGTTATATTATAGGTCGTTTGATCGAGACCAATCTCCGGTTTTTGGCAGTTGCATCGCCTAGCGACGCGAAGGCTTTGAGTGTTTTATTTAGCGACAACCCCATCGGCAGTAAGGTCAGTGTAACTCACCGTGATGGAATCAATAGGTTCACAGCCGCTTAGCTAGAGTTATGCAGCACCTTCGATGTGAAATAGTTTATTGTATATAGACCATTGATCGTGCAGTTTAATTAATGACAGCGTATCTAAAAAAGTAGAGCCCAGATAATCGTCTCGTACTAGAGCAACTGCGGTATTTCCCGCAATATCAATACTAATAATATCTAGCCTAGCGATATCGCCATTTTCCTTCGCAGAGGGTTGATTCCTTTCAACAAACTGACCGAACTCCTCGCGGCTCATTTCAACGAATTTTCCGTGAAAAATTCCGGCAATAACTGCGTTGGGATGGAATGAAGCATCGACTTTATTTTTTGAGGATTCGAACATACTGTCAAAGTATGTTCGAATCAGGATGCCTATTGATGCTTCATCAGGCGAAACACTCATTGTATTGCAGGTTACCCCGCCGGTGACTTGGAATAAAAGCCTTCAGTATTAGGTTGGCGGATTTTAGCCTTTGCGATGAGATCATCGCTCACATCAAACTTATACATTTGATCAGGGCCTATACCTTCATCCTTAAGGCAATCGGCCATATCATCATCAGCTACGGTGAAGCCGGCTGCATCGTTAAATGCCCACTCATCCTCTAGGCACTGCCAACCGATGTCCGCAATTTGTTCCGATGTTATTTCCTCACCAAAAAATGGGGTAAAGAATTGTCGAGTTTCATCAATTGTAGGTCCGAGGAACATACAGAAACCGGTCGAGTCACAAATTGCATTAACTATTTGAATTTCCTGGGAAGCGATTACTGCCTCATCACCACTAATTTTGGGGTCGATGACTAATCCGGCCGTATGATCCGCGCCCATAGCACTACTAGCATAAGTTATGCCGGTAGCCTTTAAAGGACGAGGGTCCCAAGCAGGCATAGCCTGACCTTTCGCTACTGGTATCCGGTGATGTTTTCTTTCTGTTCCAATTGCGAGCGCACCATGACCTATATTTTTCCCAAGCTCGCTCCCTGATGCGAGTTCTTTCCTGAGCAGGTCTTTAGCACCCTCCGCATCTCCCCAAGCCATACCGCCTGAGTCCATATAAACAGCGATAGCTGCTCCAGTTTCGATGGTGTCCAGCCCTAACTCATCACACAATCTATCGAGGTCTGCCACATCTTCCCAATTATTAATCGCGCAACAGGAACCCAATAGAGTGAGTGTCTCAAACTCTAAAGCGGATGTTAAATAGTTCCCATCAGCATCATGCACTACGTTGGAGCATTGAACTATACAACCGGTCATACAGTTGTGCATTTCGCCACCTCGGGACTCGAAGGACTCTCGAATTCTTGCACCATCGAGTTTTTCAAATTCTGGATTTCTTCCTTCAATTCGATTTTTATAAGGAAAAGTATGGAGCATGTTGGCCGCAGGGACTACCGCGCTTGTGCCATATTTGAAATTGCTGTGTCTGCTGGAGAGATAGTCTTTACTGAAATCTTTATTGTACTGAGCATAGGCTTTTCGATCGACGGGTTTGCGCGTAGCTTTCTTTCCTGGATCAACCAAAACCCATTTAAGGCACTTAGACCCCATAACAGCACCCACTCCTCCACGCGCCGCTTGGCGAGCAGGTCGCCGATCTTTATCGCTATCCGTGCAGGCGATAGAAGCGCCTTTGAGCATCATTTCTCCAGCAGGACCAATTGAAATTACAGAGGCTTTATCAGACTCCCCATCCAGCAACTTTTCGCAACAGGCATAGTTCCACATCCCTTTATACTCTGTAGCATCAACCAACTCGGCATTGCCGTCAGAAACTCTAAGTCCCCAGAGTTTATTACGATCGACAGGTTGCCCAGTCACAATGACCGCGCGATAACCTATTTTCATGAGGTCTTGTCCAGGATTTCCCCCAGCATTTGCTTCCTTAATTCCTCCAGTCAATGGACTTTTACATCCCATCGAGATCCGACCAGAAGTGGGCGCAGATGTTCCACTCATAGTTCCCGGGGCAAAAACTAAGACGTTTTCGGGACCTAATGGGTCACATTTTGGGTTACATTCCTCCAGCATTACTTTAGCGGATAAGGCTCGACCACCCAACAATTTCCATTCTTCCCGAAAGTCTTTAATGGTCACTTTCAGCGTACTCATATCTACGTGTATTGTTTTGTCGTTATCCCAAGCCTGACCCATTTTAAATTGCTCCCAATTTTTGCTTATGCGCTTAATCGCATTCATGCACTTTGTATAATACTTTACACAAACTCACTTACTTTAAAGTTTTTCGAATGACAATACTTTAACTTCAATGGGGGCAATTGTATATATTTCGTTGGACTAGAATGATAAAGTCCGGATTTAATTAGTAATCTGGAGTGAGGTGTGGCTATGAGGGCAGTATGGAACGGGAAAATAGTAGCTGAGTCAACTGAAACGATAGTCATTGAGGGGAATCACTATTTCCCACCTCAGTCTCTCGATCAGTCTGTTGTGGTATCTAGTGAAACGACTAGTGTGTGCGGCTGGAAGGGTACCGCAAGCTACTGGAGCTTGAACGTCGAAGGTAAAATAAATACTGATGCTGTTTGGTCTTATCAGACACCAAAGGAAGCCGCTAGTGAGATAAAAGGATATTTCGCTTTTTGGAAAGGAGTTGATTTCGTTCAGTGACTCCTGCTATCGATGTGTTAACGGAGGCTGGCATCGACTACAAGTTGCACTCCTACAGCCATGATCGCGCCAACCAATCTTTTGGTTTAGAGGCAGCTACGAAGTTAAAGGTTTGCCCAGAGAGAGTATTTAAAACGTTGATTGCCGAGACCGACGGATATATGTGCGTTGGAATAATACCGGTGAGTGCCCAATTAAACTTAAAACGGCTCGCTAAAGCTTTTGGAAAGAAAAGATTGGCTATGGCAGATTCGAGACGAGTTGAGCGAGTAACGGGATATGTAGTGGGAGGTATAAGTCCTTTAGGGCAGAAGCGGGAGCTGCCGGCGTTTATGGATACATCCGCAGAACTATTTAAAACAATTTTTATTAGCGCTGGCAGACGTGGTCTCGATATTGAAATTAGGACGTTTGATTTACAAAGTTTAATAAAGGCGGAACTGTGCCGCCTAATTTGATTCGAGGTGCAATATGATGAAGTTTGGGATCTCTCTTATCGTAAGAGGAGATGACGCAAACCCGGATACTCTGCAGAAAATGGCTGAGTTAGCTGAGCGGGATAGTTGGGATTGTCTTTGGGCGAGCGACCATCTAATCATGCCGGCTATGAAGACATCGCATTATCCCGGAAGAGAGGATGGGCAACTCCCGGGGCCTTGGAAAAACACTTACTATCAGCCTTTTAGCGTCCTAAATTTTTTGGCAGGTATTACGTCGACGGTCCGATTAGGGATGAGTGTTCTGATATTACCTATGCGAAATCCTTTGGAAGTAGCAGCACAAGTTGCGGAAATGGATCGACTCAGTTCTGGACGAGTCAATTTCGGTGTAGGTGTTGGTTGGTATAGGGAGGAGTTTGAGGCATTAGGCTTTGACTTTGCAAATAGAGGGCAGAGAACCGACGATGGTTTAGAAATAATACGCAGGTTGTGGACGGAGCGACATGTTTCGGTTGACGGACCATTTTATAGGTTTACTGATGCTCAAATGGGCCCCAAGCCGCAGCAAACTCGATTGCCGATCTATATTGGTGGGAATACACCACATGCTCTTCGCCGGTTAGCTCGCTATGGCGATGTATGGCATCCGTTTAAGATCAGTCCGAAGCAATTGTCAGATTCAAGGATCATTTTAGACGCGGAACTAAAAAAACAGGGAAGAAGTGTGATTGACTTCCCAATAGCGGTGAAGATTCCATTAGTTTTTTCAGATGGTGCGTCCACTAGAAGTAAAAAAGGTTCGCAGGAGGTCATTGATAGTCTAAGACGTTATCAAGATGTCGGCGCAACAGAATTTTGTTTTGATATATTAACGGAAACCTGTGGAGTCGCTTTAGATACTATGCGGCGATTCGTAGAGGAGGTTCGCCCTCACATGGTTTCTTAGAATAACGCTTCACCAGTTCCCTGTTAAGACTAATAGGCCTGGTATCCAACATGTGAAAACTCCCACGCATATCGTGGCGTATGGTAGAAAAGTTCCAAAGTCTTTTTGATGTGCGCTAGATAAATAAAAGCCGAACCAGAGGGCACCCCATATAATCCAGAAGGATCCGAACCTATAGTCGCCTCCGCTGAACGCAACAATTGAACAAGGGATTGCTGTGACGGCAACAAAAAAGCAGAACCAACCAAATCCACGCATATCTAAATCGAACCACATCGAGATTGCAACGTACAAGTAGGTGAAAGTAAATAAGAAAAACGTGGCTACTGCAAAAAAGTCTCCGGACGTTTCTGCGCGGACTAGCAGCAGTAGACTTACAAACAATCCTAGGCCACCAACCATGAAATTCAGAACCGCTGTCGACCTAGGTTCTATTTTACCCAAGCCTCCGACGCCATTTATTAACAGCACACAACCAACGTAAAGAAGCATTACTCCCAACATACCAATTACTCCCCGAAAGTTGCAGTATTTGTAAGTTAAATATAGTTGCGTCGTGACGCAAGCACAAGTTAAGTTAAATTAAGTTAAGATATAAGGGGCCCAGATGAAAATGAAACAATCTTTGTATGAGAGGCTTGGTGGTAGCGAAAATATTACCAAAATAGCAAGTGATCTGACGGATCTTCATATTGTGAATCCAAGGATTGCCACTAGATATGCTAATTCAGATCCGGTTTTAGTGAAAAAACAGGTGTCTGCTTTTTTTATTGCGGGCACGGGTGGTCCAGATAATTACACGGGTCAAGATATGATAGCCGCACATCGTGGGATGAATATTGATAATGACGAGTTCATGGCTGTTCTTGATGATGTAATGCAAGCCTTAGACATGAACGGTATTGGGCAAAGAGAAAAAGAAGAAGTTCTATTTATTTTATACAGCTTGAAATCTGAGGTTGTCTATCTCTAGAACAAATTGACCTCTTATTATTTTTTTTGCTCGAATTGCCAGGCGTGTTGGATAATTGTTTCAAGATCTGTGTAGCGTGGTCGCCAATCTAATACTTGTCTAGCTAACTTGGAGTCTGCGACTAGGATAGCAGGATCGCCTTCGCGTCGATTTTCATAAACGATATCAAAGTTTTTACCAGTTACTTTTTTCACTGTCGCTATCACCTGTTCTACAGAAAAGCCTTCGCCATTGCCTAGGTTAAAACAATTTGAGGCTTGTTCTTTATTTAGATAGTTAAGAGCGGCCATGTGAGCTTTGCATAAGTCTGAAACATGAACATAATCTCTAATACAAGTGCCATCTTGAGTCGGATAGTCGGACCCAAAAACAACCACCTTTTCTCTGATGCCTAATGCAGCTTCTAATAATATAGGGATCAGGTGTGTCTCTGGGAGGTGTCGCTCTCCAATATCGCCAGATTCATCTGCGCCCGCGGCATTAAAATAGCGGAGGCTTACGGATTTAAGTTCGAAGGCTTGATCTAGATCCTGTAAAATGTGCTCGACCATGAGTTTACTTCGACCGTAAGCATTTATCGGTAATTTCGGGTGTGATTCATCTATGGGGATGTGCTGTGGCTCGCCAAAAATAGCCGCGGTTGAAGAAAAGACGAACTGCTTGATATTCGCATTAATCATTGCATGTAACAGGTTGATCGTGCATGCCACATTATTTAAGTAGTAAACATCAGGTTTTTTAACTGATTCAGCAACCTGACTAAATGACGCAAAATGCATCACTGCATCAAATTCATGAGTATTGAATAGTTTTTTAAGAGTACGAGAGTCAGCTAAATCACCTTCGATCAATTGTGCATCATGGACCGCATCTCGATGCCCTGTGGACAGGTTGTCGAAAACAATGGGATCGTGTCCGCATTGCATTAGATGTTTCACCATATGTGACCCAATGTACCCCGCGCCGCCTACTATCAGTAATTTCATTGAAAGGATTCCAGCTCCATGACAGTTTTTATTCTCAATTTATAGAGTGACTTAATTAACCCCATTTTTGGTCCACTTTCCCAGTTCGAGTGAACTCTTCAATAATCCGTGCGCCACGTTCAGCTGAGGAGATATCGTTAATTTCGAAAGTATGAGTAAACGCTCGCTTCTGAACGTCGATGTAATTTAAATGATTAGCAAGTGCTCTATTTATTGTCATCCCTAGATCTTCCACAGAGTCTACTATAGGTCCGAAGTTCCAGCAGTAATAGGGTAGAGTTGGCCCATCAGTTTTTATCCCAAGTGTATTTAAAAACACGCATGGTCTTGGATGGGCAAGAAATTCATATATTTGGCTGCTACAGTCGCCAAGATAGAGATCGGCGGCTCGCATGTAAGTCATATCAACTGAGCGCCGACTTCCTGGGTCAATAATAATATTATCCGTCGTTTGATATTTGCTCGGTAGCTTGAATCCCTTGCCCCATTTGCGTTTGAAGAGTAGGACATGTGGCGCGAATATGAAATTAAAATTTTGGTTACTATTAAAGTACTCTAGGATATCTTCACCGAGTAACGGCCACGAAGAGTAGGACGGATGATGGTGTGGATTGTAGACAATAGTAGGTCTCGAGTTTTCAAACAACTTTATCGGCTTGTGCGGTAGTGCGCGGACTGCTTCAAATTTTGGATAACCTGAGATGGCAAAGTTGTTATGCTTTAGAAAGCCATGCTCAGTTAGACCTTTAGCATATTTTTGCCCTGGAAGTAGGCAGAGATCAAACTCTGAAAGGCGCTTGTCATAGGAGCCGAGATTCTCGTTGTCACCAGACCCATGCCCGGTAAAGATTAATTTAACGTCCTTGAAAGAAGGGTGTTTTTTCAACGAAAGGCTTGTTACCTCTGGAACCACCAACGCGTCAAAGCTCGAAAAAACCGATATATTTTTTCTGATGACCGCACTTTTCCGAGCAAAGACTAGTTTGGATAAGAAAGGATCGATCAGCTCAATTATTAGAGATGCTTTCACATCAATAAATTTACATTTTTGATTTCTGTAGTCAAAAGAGATCTTCTTAGCAAAGTTTTTTTGCTCTTGGGTGGAGGAGAGGATAACGACTTCAATATCGGGATACAGTTCGGACAATTTAAAGGCATAAGGCACTAGGTGAGGTACCTGATGGGAGTCATAATGATTCAGGAGAAACCCGATTTTCATGATTGCGCTTCAGCCTTAATTTAACTTATCTGTCGGTTTGTCATGCAAATAAGCGCTATAGCACTCAATACACTAGATAGAACGGCAGCATATCCCGCACCTACGATCCCGACTGATTGTAGCATTATTAGCAAAGCTGTTAGTTGGGTCAGGGTTACAGAAAATTTAATAAAAAGAGCAATATGTGGTTTACCTATTGAATATAGTGCGGCTTCATAGGGATATGTTATTAGCAAAACGGATGTCGCGATGCTTAAAATCACCATCGTACCGTAGGCGTCACTGAATTGTTGACCAAAAAAGGTCTGTAAGAATAATTCACCGGCAATTACCAGTAATCCTGTGAAGATGAAGCCAATAAAAACAGATGATTTAGCTGTTTTACGGACGACACTTCGTATTTGAGAGTTTCCTTGAGAAGATGTCGCGAGTCTGGCCAATTCAGGATACAGCGCACTACTGAAAACTACCGCTGCCTTTGCGCTTGCTTCGGCAAGTTCTTGAGCTACTTTAAATAGCGCTGCGCCAGAAGCCCCGATTAAGCTTCCTACTGCTAATGTCGTGAATTGGATCCCGATCGAGTTAGTGGAACCATAAAAGTTTGAGGACCATGAAAAACTCCAGATTTTAGGATTTCGCTGAGTGGGTCGAGGTATCTTCCAAGAAAAAGATTGAAGGAGTTTTTTTCTCGATAACTCATAACCCGCTACTATTAATGATATACAAAAGTACGAGATCCGTGCTGCGAACCACGCCATTAAGTATGCTTGCCAAGGCGAGTCGGCGTAGAAAGCTATAGTTACTCCTACGAGTCTGATTATAGGCTCTACAATTGCAAGGAATGCGACGATATCAAATCTGTCACAAATTCGGAGAATTCCTGTCGTAGTATCAGTAACGTTAGAGACAATCAGGAGGCAATATATGACTGCTAGAGGGATAGCATCGGATGGGATCCCGAAATTGTGGCCCCACAGGAATACAATAAGTGTACCGAGTAAAATTCCAAAAAATGCGGCAGAAAGGTCCAGTAAAAATGTGAACTTTATTAGGTCTTGAAAATCTTTTTTCTTGTTTGCTGCTAAAGACTCGGCACCATACTTGATTATGATGTCGTAGGATTTAAATGAGACTACCCTCGTACACATTAGCATGTACGAGTGGATTAGGATCACGATACCGAACCCATTTGTTCCTAAACCACGTGCAGCTAGGGCTAAATAGATAAGAGAAATTGCGGCGCCCACTGCTTTTCCAGTAAGGACTTTACCAAAGTTTTTTGTCGCACGCCGAAAGAGATTTTTTTGTTCAGAGGTCATCAGTATTTATTTTTATCGGATCCATTTTCCTATTTTACTTGGAAAGGAGCGAGAAAAATATATAGTGATTATTTTCGACAGCGAATTAAGCGTTTTCTTGCCAGCAATTGGCGAGCTTTAGTTAAACTGGAAATTAGTATCTTTAGGAGCTGAATGTGAAGTTAGATGGTGTCAGAGTTCTAGATTTGTCTCGATTTTTGCCTGGACCTTACATGGGTATGTTGTTAGCAGATCACGGAGCGGAAGTGATAAAAATTGAGCATGGCTCTGGCGAGCCTACTCGTTATTTAGGTCCTGAAGTAGAGGGCTTTACCACTTACTTCCGCAACACGCAGAGAGGAAAACTAAGCGTAAAATTAAATTTAAAAGAAGACGAAGGGGTTCACATCTTTCTAAAACTGGCTGAAGAAAGTGACATTATCATAGATTCATTTCGACCTGGCGTCGTTGATCGCCTCGGAATAGGCTACGAAGTGGTTGCAAAACTAAATCCAGGTATCATCTTTTGTTCTCTATCTGCGTTCGGTCAAACTGGAGATATGTCTCTCAGGCCTTCACACGATCTCGGTGCGCAGGCGATCACTGGTGTACTTAGCTTGGGTTCGCGAGGAGCAGATGATACGGCATTGCCAGCTGCGCCGACTGCGGATGTGGCTCTAGGTTCTCTGGCATTGGTAGGGATCATGATGGCGCTATACAGAAGAGAGAAGAGTGGTCGGGGCGATTATTTGGACATGTCTATGACCGATAGTTTGATGTCGTGGACGCCTCATATTTTGAGCGAGGTGATTGCTAATAATGCAGCGCCGAACTTAAGCCGCGAACGCCTTTACGGTGGCGCAGCGCTTTATAATATCTATGCGACATCGGATGGGCGTAGGCTAGTCTTATCAGGATCTGAGATGACTTTTGCTGAAAATTTGTTGAACGCGTTGGGGCGTCCCGATTTAGTACCGTTGTGTGAGAAACCATGGGGAGACGCCCAAAAGCCTGTAAAGGAATTTTTACAGAAAACGTTTCTTACTAAGACATTATCTCAGTGGCGCGAATGGTTCAGCGATCGCAGCGTGTGCTGGGCGCCAGTACTAGAACTGGACGAGGCCTGGGAGCAAAAATTTTTAAGAGACAGAGGAATTATAAGTAAAGGAAAGGATGGCGTTGAGAGAGTGGGGACTCCAGTGCGCTTTCTTAATGAGCCGGGGACGCCGTCGGATAAGTTGCCGACAGTTGGCGAAGACACGCAGCAAGTACTAGGACTGGTTGGTTACAATTCCCGCGGTTACTATAGACTAATAGAGAATGGGGTTTGCTGAAGCATGGACGAAGATAATGACAACCTTTTCGCTGCACAGATCTACGAAGCAGATAGTTACGATGCGGTACAAGAACGGTGTCACTCCAGTCGCTGGACCGACGGTTTGCCTATCATTCCACCGACCCCTGATCTAGTGCGGAAATTTCTTGCTGAGGCACTAATACCATCACATCATCTCGTTGGCGTGGAACCGGTAAGAGAACGAGCTATTACAGCTGAGCAACTCGCTATCAATGCAGTCATGGCTGGTTGCGTGGCGCGACATTTTCCCATTGTAGTAGCTGCGTTCACGGCGATGCTGCAAGATAAATTTGTTTTGCATGGAGCGACCTCTAGTACGGGAGGGTGCGCGATTTTGGTTGTTATCAATGGGCCGGCTGTTCAGTTCCTAGGTATCGACCCTACTTTTAACGTCCTTGGGTCTAGTGATCGGGCTACTACATGTGTCGGTCGTGCAATTCGTTTGTCATTACAGAATATTTTAGACGTGCGCCCGGGGGAGGCCGATAGATCGACCTTAGGCCATCCTGGTAAGATAAGCTTTTGTATGGGCGAGGACGAAGGCAACACTTCATGGTTGCCGCTTGCGCAGGATAGAGGCATCCCTTCAAATACGTCGGCGGTCACGGTGTTTGCCGCTGGCTCGCCACGTCAGATCATGAATGAATGGACTACTAATCCTGAGGAAATATTAGATACTTATGTCTCCGAAATTAAGGCATCGATGCTCAATTACTCTATTCATTCAGGTGACTGGGCTATAGTCATTCCTCCTCAATTACGCGCACATTTTGAGCACGCTGGATGGGACAAGCGCCAGATCCGCGAATATGTTAAAAAAAATGCTTGGGTGATGCGAAAGGATTGGGCGTCGTGTGGTAAGAGGGCCGTTATCGCTAATCAAGGGGAACGCAAGTATTTCGCCTTGAAAAGTATTGATGATCTTTTAGTCATCGCAGCTGGCGGGCCCGCGGGTGGATTCGGGGCGGTAATACCTCCGTGGTTTGGCAAGACCAGTCGTGCGACTACAATGGCAATCGGAGCGTGTGTAGACTGCGAGATATAGGAGACTGATGTATGTCAATAAAGTTTTTAGATCCGACTTATAAACGTAACATTACGGACTTCACGTATGCTCCAAGATTGGAGTCTTTCAAGGATTCTGTGGTAGCGATTATTTCTAATGGAAAACGCGGAACCGTTCCATTTTTTGACTGCTTAGAGGCCGAATTAAAGGAGCGCCACCAAGTAGCAGAGGTGGTTCGTATAATTAAATCTAATTATAGCACCCCTGTAGACAGCCTATTACTGAATGATGCTGAACGTTGGAATGCTATGATTTCAGGCATTGGCGACTGAGGCAGTTGTTCCTCGTGCAGTCTGCATGATGCGATTATTTGCGAGCGATTGGGCATACCTTCTGTTGGCATCATGACTGAGCCCTTCGGAAGTGCGGCAGCGTTGATGGGGCGGGTGCTTGGTGCGAGCCAATTAGAGTTTGTGACTATTACCCATCCAATATCGAGCGCATCTGCTAACGATCATAGTACGCGGTCTCGAATTGCTTGCAGTGAGATTACAAATATTTTGAGTGGGAGCGATTAAATTTTTCGCTAATTTGATTAATAGGGGCAAGCAAATGAATGGTGGGTAGTGGGGAGGAGATGATGGAAAAATATTTTGATGATGGTCACACTCGTGCCAAAGCCTTGAATAATCGTGGTCCGATCAGGTTCGAGAGTGATGGCACCTTAGGTCGAGATATCTCGGATGCATATTCCGAATATGGTTTTTATATATTTGAGTCTGTGTTAGCTAGTGATGAGCTTGCTGACATCAAAGCTGATGTGGAACATATCTTGAATAGAGCTCCGATTAAAAAAGATGCAGAGAACGATCTGAGTGGCAATAGACCGCTAGGTTTCGGGTGCAAAGCTCCGACTTTTTTCTGGGCGCCGCCTCTCTCTGATCCTTTTGGAGCGACGGACGCAGCCGGAGGCCGACATCCTGTAAAAATGCCAGAGCCTAAAGCCGAGAAAGGGGTTCCTGACGAAGCGATATTTCTTATATTAGGTTCTTTGCAATTTTCGAATGCGTGTTTACGCGCATACGGACATCCGGAACTTTTAAAAGTGGCAGAGGCTGTCAACGGCAGTGATTTCACACCGTTTAATGAAGCCTTATTTATCAAGAAGCCCGGAGTAGGGGCATCGGTTGCCTGGCATCAAGATGGTCTGACTCATTGGGGTAGTGAGGACTTTGACGAAGGGACTCATGGATTTAATTTTATGGCACAACTATATGGAAGTACCGCTCGAAACGGCGTATGGGTCATTCCTGGAACTCATCGATTAGGTAAAATGGATATAAAAGAAATGGTTAATGTGGCTGGTACAGAGTATCTCCCAGATGCTGTCCCAATGGTTTGTGGGGCTGGTGATGTAGTGATCTCTAATAGACAGTTAGTTCATGGATCATTCGCAAATACCAGTAAAGAGGAGCGAGTGACCGTGAATTTTGGTTTTCATAGAAGAAAGTCGGTATTAGGAGTTAAGGCAGGTGGGGTCCATAATGCCGAGGCTATTTATGATGAAGCTAGGATTTTGAAACGCTCGCAAGTGATTTCTTTGGCTATTAATGCTCGAAAGCAAAGGTTTCCTCACGAGGAAAGTTTTTGTTACCAACCTTTAGCTAGTTGCGCCGATGATCATCGATGGGATGAAAACACCCTGACAAAGTTAAAGGACTATAATTTACTCGATCTGAGCATTTGACAAAAAGCCAATTGTCGAAGAATTTTTGAGATAAAAAAATATAATATGAGTTATAAGGAGCACGTATGAATTGGTCTGCGATTTTTAATTGGTCGGCGCTTGGGTCGATATCTGAGACGATTGGTGCCATCGCGGTAGTCGCTTCGCTGATCTATCTTGCGGCACAAATTAAGCAAAACTCGAATGCGGTCCGCGCGACTATAGAGCAAGAAAGCGCAAAATTAATAAATCAGACGGTGATGTCTATCGGTGCGTCTGAAGAGCTTAGCCTACTTTATTTGCGGGCGACCGAGGATTTTTCTGCTCTGAAACCTGCCGAAAAAGCTCGTATGTTTATGATATTGACAGGTATTTTTAGAGCGTTTGAGGTTTTGTATAGACAGCAGGAGACTGGGCATGTAAGTCAAGAAATATGGTCCGGTTACGAGCATTTCATCAAAGCAGTGGTCCAAACTGACTTATTCGAAAATTGGTGGGCGGTGAGGAGCGGCACGTTTTATTTCGGGTTTAGAAATCATGTGAATCAAATGGATCTTTCTGACGCCCCGGTAAAACCTATGGCGATTTTGGGATAGCTGGGCTTGTGGGGATATCTGGATCTCAAGTAAAGATCTTATATGGCGTATATGATGCCGACGGTGGCTTATGGGGCGAGATTAAATATATTTTAGGCAAAATAAGTGGTTTAGCCCATTGTACTTTATGTGATATGACCCATGGTTGGTCACTAAGAGGGAAGAAGGAATGGATTGGTTTTGCTAATCGCAGTGAATTAGAATTTAGGCTTTTGCATCGCAATGAGCAACCTAGCGATCTTGCCAAAACCACTGGCGATAGCATTCCTTGCATCGCACAGAGAATTGGAGACTCCTACTCTGTGATTGTCAGTCCTGAAGAGTTGGTGACATGTGAAGCTGATATAAGAAATCTTGAGATATTGCTTGCGTCGAAACTGGGTAGCGTTTAATCAACAGCGTTTTTAACTGCCACTTACGATAATCTTTCCTATTTGCTGTCCAGCGGCCATATGCTCATAGGCCTGTGTGACTTGACTCAGTGGGAAGACTCTGTCGATAACCGGCTTATAGGTACCGTTAGCGAGATTCTCTCCTAAGTGCGCCATGGCTCGTTCGGTCCGGTCAACGTGATCAAATAAGTTGTATACCAGATGAAAGCCACATACCCGCAGACCTTTCCCAATAGCGGGGAATAAGGGAAAAGGTGTGTCGGACATAGCAAGAGCCCCGTATACAACTATAGTAGCCTCTACAGCTGCACCATCGGCAAGAGTTTCGAGAAAAGGCCCACCAATAGGATCAAAGGCAATGTCGAAACCATTACCTTCTGTGATTTCCATAATTCGAGCTGCGAAGTCTTCTTCACCGGTGGCAATTACGTGATCTGCACCGGCATTTAATAGCGAGTCTTTTTTAGAAAAGTCTCTGGAAGTTGCTATTACCTTCGCGCCGTGGTTTTTAGCTATCTGGATTGCGGGAATCCCAACGCTAGAGCTCGCCGCTGATATTACCACGCGTTGTTCTTTATTTTGCTTTAAACCACCAACCTCAACCAAGCCGCCGTACGCTGTTGGAAAGGCCATCCAAATTGCAGCGGCCTCCTCAAAACTTATATCTGGAGATTTAGGTGCTAATGCTTGAACAGGGATAATAGCTTTTTCCCCAATAACTCCATACTCAGCAGGAGACATGTTTGGGGTAATGGAAACTTCTTGTCCGACTTTGAAGTTGGTTACATTCGGTCCTACTGCCTCTATCACGCCTGAACCTTCGACACCTACACGAGAAGGCAATTTTGGTTCAACAAGATAAAGTCCTTGCATATATAAATATTCTGCGCGGTTAAGCCCAGCTGCTTTAACATCTACGAGCACCTCGTTATTTTTAGGTGAGGCTAACTCTTCTTCATTGAGTTCTATAACATCTGGACCGCCTATACGGTTAAAGCGAGCGATTTTTGACACAATTTCTTCCTTCTAAATAATTGAATAGGGATGCCTAAGCAGTACCGCTGACTATCATACGCGATGTAAATCCATTAGTTTTTTTATGGCTCCAACTTGAGGATGAACTTTTATGAGTATGGATTACAGATTGATATTGAATATAATTTCGATAGTTTGTTGACGGTAATCCGGTAATATTTATTTCCGCACCCTCTAATCCTCTCAGTTTCTTAATCTCTACTGTCGAATCGGGCACTGAATATTTGATTGTCTCAGAAGTTTTCTCGTAAGACATAGGCACTCGTTCGATCTTTCTTGATAGTTTTTTGAACCCAGCGAATGCCACCGGAAAGATCAGATCAAAGCCTTTGTTTTGCCGTTCGTTCAATTTGTCATCTACATAAATATGAGCCCATTTCCTCATCTCAAATGTGGCAAGAAATGCAATACCAGTTAGGTCAATCTGATCAAATTCTCCCGACAGAATTTGAATTAGCCGCGATCCTTCGCATTTTTGATCTGTAGGAAAGCCAAAGTTACAGGGGCAAGGTATCGAGCAACTGCAGGCCTCAGTTATATCCGCGGTGAGATTCCATTTAGTTCCTGCCATAGCATTTGAGGATAGTCCGGCTGTCCCGGGAACGGCGAACATTGCTAAATATTTATTAAAGTCTCTTCTTTTCATGAGGTATATTTCCTAAAATTAAAGTCTCTCTACTGAGTTAGACCAAGATTTGAAGCGCTTTACACGCGAGGTAGGCCAAAAAATACGAAAAAAATTAATTTGCAGTTGTTACCACGGTATCAGATCCCGATCTGATGCGCTACATCGAGCTCAGACAAATGCCAACTCTAACCCGTCACTAATCGTTTTTTCAGTGTTACAATTTGGCTCCAATAGTATTCTCAAATTTTTATAAATAATGGTAAACAATGCGTCTTACAAAATCATAGATAAGGTTGGTATGCCACGAGTGATATCGTTTTTTTTAAGCCAACTCGAGGCGTACTGCACATCTGAGCTCGATTGGCTCAAACTGTTGCCTTTGGAGCAGAATCATTTATTACATGGCGCTTGCCATTTTCCTGTCAAACCAAAGCCGGGTAGTCGTATGAAGCCACATGGGTTCAGGATCCGTGCGAGCGTTAACATTGAGATGTGTCCCCCATTCAGTTATGTCCATTGGGGTCGGATACCTTCCGACGAAAGTAAGCAAGGATGGTTGTCCGGCGAGCAAACTTTTAGATTCAATGATCTGGAAGAATGTGCGGTGCATACTTTAGCCCATGAATGTTTTCATTTTTTGAGTGGCTCCCAACAGGTGAAGGAAAAGAACACCGAGGCTAATGCGAATTGGTGGGCGGACACTTGGCTGAGACAGTTTCGTGAGCAGGTCGACTAAATTTAGATGGGTTTAGGTGATAAATAGCTGATCATTGGTCCATTGAAGTGGTAGTATATGTCTATCAGCATTACCGGTTAGAACGTAAAGGGGCATAGATATGAAAGCAGTTGTGGCGCACGATATTGATGATTTTTCGGTGGTGAACGTTGACTTGGACGCACCCAAAGTTGGTGAGGTCCTGGTAAAAATGAAGGCTACTGGAATATGTCATTCTGATTTATCAATTATCAACGGCACAATTCGGTGGAAGTTGCCATCTGTTCTCGGACATGAAGGAGCTGGGATTATAGAGCAGGTTGGAGAGGGTGTATCAAATGTGAAGGAGGGAGATCACGTTGTATTATCCTTTGTCCCGAATTGTGGGGACTGTTACAACTGCCAAAGAGCCGAGCCGCATTTGTGTCAAATGAGTAAGCCGCACGGTGGCCTTCTTGATGGTACTAGCCGTGTAAAAATGGACGGTCAAGAAATAGCGGTTATGTCGATGCTTGGAAATATGGCCGAGTACTGTGTGGTCCCAGAGGCTTGCGTGGTGTCAGTCGATAAAGAGCATGATTTTAAGGCGGCTGCGCTTGTTGGCTGCGGTGTAACGACTGGAGTCGGCGCGGCTATAAAAACTGCAGAAGTGAAGCCAGGTTCTACGGTGGCTGTTTTTGGTTGTGGTGGCGTTGGCTTGAATGTAATACAAGGTGCAAGAATTGCGGGTGCTGCTCGTATCATAGCTGTCGATCTCTCTGCCGAAAGGATGGAGCTCGCCCGATCTTTTGGTGCTACCGATGTGATTAATCCGAAAGCTGACTCTGTCAAGCAAGTACAAGACATTACGGGTGGCATTGGAGCGGATTATTGCTTTGAAGTAGTTGGTAGTGGCAAGTTAGTGGAAGCTTGTTTTAAAGCAACGCGCTTTGGTGGTACTACGGTATTAGTTGGAGTTGGGCGAGCTGATGATAGGTTTTCAATTAACGCCATGATCGTGCCATTTTCCAGCAAAACCATAAAGGGATGTATGTACGGAAGCGCCAATTTCAAAGTTGATTTTCCCATGTATCTTGATTTATATCGACAGAAAAAGCTTGATCTCGATAGCCTGGTGACACGGACCTACAGTATCGATGAAGCACCGGAGGCATTCGCCGATCTTGAAAGTGGTAAAAATGCTCGTGGGGTTATCGTTTACTAAAAAGGTGAGGCCTAGGCCTCATTTTTTTAAAAATGAGGCATTACCTCCTTGGCGAATAGCTCTACTGAGGACATCGCGTCACTGCCTTTGATTCCCGGCAGGTGCATCCAACAAGAAACCTCCGATGGATTTACTGCCTTTTCATATAGAGATAACTGTTCAATTGCGAAATCCGGATCCCCAATTATATAACGGTTCTTAAACGTGTCGAAGCCGACTTGATCCTTAGCGGTAATAACACTGCCGTCCGCTGACTTTAATACTCTGTCTCCGGCTGCTGAGGCTGCTCCATATAGTTCAGTAAACAGGTAGTTTAAAGCCGGGGCTGCGATAGCTTCAGCTTTTTGTTTTGTCTCAGCTATAAACACAGATCGCATTACTGGTCTTTCGGGAATCTCCCATCCGATCCTTTTGGCTTCAGCTTCATAAGGAGCAAAGTGCTCGATCAGCTCCTCCGGCCCATGTCTGGGGGACATTATCTGGATCGCATTTCTGCGTGCAGCTCGTCTCAAAGATCCAGGAGCGGACACTCCATACCAAATTGGAGGGTGTGGATTCTGCACGGGTCTCGGGGTAAGACTAGTCTCCGGTACGTTGAAATATTTTCCATTAAAAGAAAAGGTTTCTTCAGTCCAAGCAAGAGTCATTAGATCAAGCGCCTCTTCAAATCTACCAATTCGTTCTTCTCGAGGTATACCGTGTGCTTCAAATTCGGATGCAACGTAGCCTGGGGCAACCCCAAATATAAATCGGCCATTCGATAAGTTATCTAATACCACAACGTCTTCTGCCAGCTTGAGTGGGGCGTACAGAGGCACGAGGAGAACACCGGTTCCGATTCGCATCGTATTAGTGACGGCAGCAGCGCCGGCGCAGGCAACAAGGGGACCAGGACACAGACCATCTTTTTGGGCATGATGAGATACTTGGAAACTTGAGGTGTACCCTAGTTCTTCCGCTCTCGGCAAGCAGGTCAGCATATCTTGATAGGGTTCTTGCCATGGAATACCACTGCCCGGCGGAACTTGAAGAGAAAAGATTAAGCCAAAATCCATAATTTAAATCCTCTTTGAAATTATTTTATTCCGTTACTGGGATGATTTCGCACCCGATTTCATCTAAGGCCAATCGGATCGCGGTGCCTACGTCTGTAGCATTTGGCCCATCACCGTGGATACATAATGCCTCCGCATCAAGGGTCACCAAACTTCCGTCGATCGCCTCTACTTTTCCGGTTTCAACATACCGTTTCACCTGAGACACAGCAAAATCAACGTCCGTTTCATGTTTTTCGCGTTGTATCACAAGCGTGCCATCGGCTGCATATTGGAGGTCTGGATATATCTCTCCAACGACTCGAATGCCTTTTTTTCTTGCCGCTACTGGCATTGCCGCATCAGTGGGAGCAGGCCAATATAACATCGGGTTGTCGGTTAAGAGGCTTATTGCATCGGCGACTGCCGAAGCTAGCGCCTCATCTGTGCGAAGTACGGAATAGAGTGCACCATGGGGTTTCACATGATGCAGTTTCATTCCCGCTGTTTTCAGGACGGCTTGCAGCGCCCCAGTTTGATAAACAGTATATGCAAACGCGTCTTCTGGAGTAATGTTCATCGTTCTTCGGCCGAATCCAAGTAAATCCGGTAGACCTGGGTGGGAGCCCACGACAACATTATTTTCCTTTGCCATTTTGATCGTATCGAGCATTGTGAGCGGATCTCCTGCATGAAAGCCACAGGCGACATTCGCTGTAGTAATCAAGGTCATCATACCTTCGTCATTTCCCATGACCCAATTCCCAAAGCTCTCGCCCATATCGCAATTGATGTCCATTGATGTAATCATAGTTGACTCCTTTTGGCTTTGATGACGGCTATCATACTTAATCTATAGAAGAAGTATGCTCTATAATTAGCTTAATTGAGCCGGCATGATATAATTTTATTGTTATTTATGTATGATATTTAAAATTTAATTCGAATTAGTTAGATTATTTTAAAATTAGAGTTTAAATAAGGGAAAAAAGTCCTAGTCGATGCTTCATAAGTTTCTACTTTAAGCCATAGTCTATTCTTAGAATTACCATGTAGCAAAAATTTAACTAGTATAAGCGCCTATCGATCACATAGACATCGAAGCTTCTAGCTGTTTAAACGTACACTTCAAAATATTTATTTGTCATCATTATTTGACAGTAGGTATTTGTCATTTGATAATCGCGCTCCCACTTAGCGCCCGTAGCTCAGCTGGATAGAGTACCTGGCTACGAACCAGGGGGTCGGAGGTTCGAATCCTTCCGGGCGCGCCATCATTTTTTACCAAGATTGGTATAGTATGTAATCTGAGCAGATCTTCCTCATAGAATACGATCAACTTGAGGATGGAAATTTACATAATATATTATATTTTTACAGTAGGTTGTTATGCGTGAGAACTTGAAGCCGACGGGACACCGGTCTGCGCTGGTACTTTTTTCGGGCGGCCAAGATTCGACTATTTGTCTGGCGTGGGCTCTGGAGAATTTTGACTTGGTCAGTACCGTAAGTTTTAGCTATGGGCAAAGGCATCAAATTGAGTTGGATTGTTGTAAAAGGATCTTAGAGGAAGTTAGGAAAATAGCCCCGCATTGGTCGAAAAGGCTGTCTGGGCAACACGTAATAAATTTAGATTTTATTTCTACCATTGCTAGTTCAGCTTTGACGTCAGAGGTGGAAATAGAAATGACGAATTCGGGCTTACCTAATACCTTTGTGCCTGGGCGTAATATTTTCTTTCTGTCGGCTGCGGCTTCTCTAGCTTATAGATCTGGGATTTTGAATTTAGTGGGAGGGATGTGCGAGACAGATTACTCAGGTTACCCAGATTGTCGAGAAGAGTTTATCAAAAGTCTCGAGAGAGCTATCGGTCTTGGTATGGATATGAAGTTCAAAATGCATACGCCCTTGATGTTTCTAAATAAAGCTCAATCATGGCTAGTCGCAGAAAATCTTGGTGGGCCAGAATTGATAGATATTGTCGTTGAAGAGACCCACAGCTGTTATTTAGGAGTGCGTGACAGTCGTTATGAGTGGGGATATGGTTGTAACAAGTGCCCTGCTTGCGAGCTCCGTAAAGCAGGTTATGGCCAATATAAGGCGGGAGACGCCGTTTGAGTTATTCAGTAAAAGAGATCTATCTCACTCTGCAAGGAGAGGGCGCACAGCAAGGGAGGGCGGCAGTTTTTTGCAGGTTTTCTGGTTGTAACCTATGGAGCGGCAAGGAAATAGATCGCAGCACTGCTGCGTGTAATTTTTGTGATACCGATTTTGTTGGGACTGACGGTTCCGGAGGGTCCAAATATCCTGATGTTGAGTCTCTCGCAGGTGCTATAGAGCTAGAGTGGGTGAAAAATATAGAGTCGAATTCTGGCCGTCTGGTAGTCTTTACTGGCGGGGAACCCGCTCTTCAGCTTACCGGCGAGCTCACGAGAACCTTGAGGAGTCTTGGCTTTCAATGTGCAATAGAAACAAACGGCACCCTTCCTATTAAAGCTGAATTGGATTGGATAACAGTTTCTCCCAAAACTAGTCAAAAATTAGAAGTCCTTGCGGGAGACGAGCTAAAGTTAGTTTATCCGCAGCAGCATATTAAGCCTGAGCTATTTGAGACTCTCGACTTCCGTCATTTTTTCTTGCAACCGAAGGATGATGAAAATTTCAATGAAAATCTGAGCAAATCGATTGAGTATTGCTTGAAGCATCCGCGCTGGCGGCTTTCAGTTCAGACCCACAAATATATAGGTATTGATTAAGTCCCCCGATCTTCGGTTATTATAGAACATCAAGTATCAGTGTAATGCATGCGCCCGTAGCTCAGCTGGATAGAGTACCTGGCTTCGAACCAGGTGGTCGGGAGTTCGAATCTCTCCGGGCGCGCCATTTAAATGTGCGTAATTCAAGTCGGGTGGCATCACTTTTCTCAACTATTGAGGGTTAAATTCAGATCAATTACATGGGGGGGTATTGGAATGGGTGATTTGAAGCGTGTTCTCGTCGCTAATAGGGGAGAGATAGCCTTACGGATCATTCGGGCAGCGAAGGAGTACGGCTTTGTAGCTGTCGCAATTTACTCTCAGGATGATGCCAACAGTCTTCACGTGTCGCGTGCAGATGAAGCAATATTGTTAGAAGGAAACGGCCCATCTGCGTACCTTAATGCGGAGCAAATTGTTCAAGCTGCGGTTGATAGTAACTGTTTTGCTATCCATCCTGGGTACGGATTTCTGTCCGAGCAAGTATCATTTTTGGATTTAGTGGAGAGGTCGAGTTTACTATTTATAGGACCTACGCAAAAACAACTTGCCTTATTAGGTGATAAGGAAAAAGCTTGCTCGTTTGCCAGAAAACTGGGAGTGCCCACGTTGTTATCTTCTGGAGTTTTGGCAGATAGTTCTGATTTGGCGACATTCCGCGAAAATGGAGTTGCAGATCGCCCTGTAATATTAAAAGCGGTCTCTGGGGGAGGAGGTCGTGGGCTTAGGATTGTTCAATCAAAAAAAGATGGTGAACTGCTGTTTGAACAGGCCAGTGCCGAGGCGAAGCTAGCATTCGGTGATAGCAGGCTATACGCAGAGGATTACCTATCAGATGTGCGACATATCGAAGTTCAGATCATCGGCGATGGTCAACACGTGTGTCATCTCTGGGAAAGGGATTGTTCGTTACAAAGGCGCCATCAGAAAGTAATTGAAATCACACCCGCGCCTGGTTTACCTGATAAGTTGCGTCGAAAAATTTTAGATGCGGCCATCAGTTTAGCCTCCGCTCTTAACTATAAGGGGCTGGGGACGATAGAATTTTTAGTTGACGTAGATGAACACAAATTCTTTTTTATTGAAGCTAATGCAAGATTACAGGTAGAGCATACCGTAACCGAAGAAGTGTTAGATATGGACTTAGTGAGCTTGCAGTTTGATATTGCGCTAGGTAAGACACTTAAACAGCTAGGCTTAGAAAAGCCACCAGAGTTACGTGGAACTGCTCTTCAGTTGAGAATCAACGCGGAAGAGTTGACCGCCAATGGCGATCTTATTTCCGCGGCGGGTACGCTAAATAATTACGAGCCGCCATCAGGGCTCGGCATCCGAATTGATAGCTGTGCTTTTTCTGGATACCAAATGAATCCTCTTTTTGATTCGCTGATAGCGAAATTGATAATACATGTCAACTCAGATGATATTCGTAAGTTATTCCATAGAGCGGAATGTGCTGTTTCAGAGTTTGTTTTGGAAGGCATGAGTAGTAATTTACCTTTCCTCAATGCGTTAGTACGCAGAAAAGAGCTTTTAACCACTAATTACAGGACTACATTTTTAGATGATCAGTACGAAAGTTTGTTACAAGAGTCTCAATTTTTCATAAAAAAAGAAGTCGTCTCTCAGGGCAATACCCTAGAGTGTCGGAGTAAAAATATTCCTGACGGCCTCAAGGCTGTTGTGGCGCCTATGCGCGGTAGTGTTGTGAGTATTTTAGTAGGTGTAGGGGACGAGGTGTGCGCTGGTCAGCACTTGGGCTTCCTAGAAGCGATGAAAATGCATCATGACATAGTTTGTCCGATGGCTGGCGTTATTCAAGCGATATTAGTTGAGGCTTCTGAGATTCCGGATCAGGGTGATCATCTTTTTTACATTAAACCTCTCGACAGCGTTACCGAAGATGCTAGGCCAATAATCGAATATGATTTGGGTGCGAAAAGAGAAGATCTGTCAGAAGTGATACAGTTGCATTCTTTGGGATTGGATGAGAATAGAGGTGATGCGGTAGAAAAAAGAGTTAGGCGCAAGTCTAGGACTGCTCGCGAGAATATTGAACACCTTTGTGACTCGGATACTTTTATAGAGTATGGCGCGCTGACAATTGCGGCTCAGAGAAAACGACGCTCTATTAAAGATCTTCGCTTAAAAACTCCGGCAGACGGAATGATAGCGGGTTTTGGTAATGTAAATGGGACTCAATTCGAAGACGATAAATCTAGATGCGCCGTGCTAGCTTATGACTTTACTGTTCTTGCGGGAACACAGGGGCACAATAATCATAAGAAGAAAGATCGGATTTTTGAACTGGTGCAACAGTGGGAAACCCCGGTAGTATTTTTTACAGAAGGAGGCGGAGGGCGGCCCGGAGATGTGGACACTGATGACCTTGTCATGAGCTGGCTAGATCTCAAAACCTTTGCGACTTGGCCTAAGTTAAGTGGTGTCGCTCCGAGGATTGCGATTAATTCAGGACGTTGTTTTGCAGGTAACGCGGTAATATTTGGATGCGCCGATATTACGATTGCTACTAAGAATTCTAATATCGGCCTTGCTGGACCTGCAATGATAGAAGGTGGGGGGCTAGGTCATTTTACGCCGGAAGATATAGGTCCAATCGAAGTGCAGGAAACTAATGGCGTCGTCGATCTCGTGGCAGATAATGAATACGACGCTACCACGGTCGCTAAGCATGTTTTAAGTTTTTTTCAAGGAAAAGTGAGTGACTGGTCTTGTGTGGACCAGCGAATATTACGGCACATTATTCCTGAAAATAGACTACGTATTTATGACATGCGTCTAATAATAAATTCTTTAGCCGACAAAGACTCC
This sequence comes from uncultured Gammaproteobacteria bacterium, assembly GCA_938075585.1. GTDB lineage: Bacteria > Pseudomonadota > Gammaproteobacteria > UBA4457. The sequence continues at coordinate 28,400 of CALJHG010000047.1, forward strand.
TTCGTTGAGCTTAGAAGGTCCTATGGGATAGGTTTGATTACAGGTCTTATCCGGATCGAGGGTGAAGCAATGGGCGTGATTGCAAATGATCCAAGTCACCTGGGAGGAGCGATAGATGGAGATGCGGGTGAGAAAGGTGGACGGTTTCTGCAATTGTGCGATGTTTATGGGATCCCAGTCCTTTCTCTTTGCGATACCCCTGGATTTATGGTCGGCCCTGATAGCGAGAAAACAGCGGCAGTAAGACGGGGATCACGACTAATAATGGCTAGCGCCAACTTGAGTGTTCCCTTATTTTCTATTGTTACGCGAAAGGGATATGGGTTAGGGGGGCAGGCTATGATGGGAGGAAGCACCCATGAGCCTTTTTTTACGATTGCCTGGCCGACTGCTGAGTTAGGTCCTATGGGGCTTGAAGGTGCGGTCGAGTTAGGTTTTAAGAAAGAGCTTGATGCGACTATTGATAGTACTGCCAGACAGGCACTATTTGATAAGTTGGTTAGCGAGTTATATTCGAAGGGTAAGGCGGTATCAGTTGCGTCAGTATTTGAGATTGACGCAGTGATCGATCCTGCCGAAACTCGGACATGGGTGAGTCGTGGATTAAAAACAGCTCAAAGGACAAGTAGAAAATCGAAACGTTACGTGGATGTTTGGTAGTTACGAACAATTTGGAGTAAAGATATGAAATACTGCTCGTTTTGCGGTCAACAGTTAATCAAGCTACCCCTTGGAGGACGAGAGCGTTCAGCATGTCCGGACATAAAGTGTGGTTTTGTGCATTGGAATAATCCGATCCCAGTTGTAGCGGCTATAGTTGAGCATGACGGTGATATTGCTCTTATACAGAATGTTGGTTGGCCTGATAATTGGTTTGGTTTAGTGACAGGATTTCTAGAGTCTGGTGAAATGCCAGCGGACGCGGTGCTTAGAGAAGTAGAAGAAGAAATCGGCTTGCAAGCGACGCTACAATCTTACGTTGGAATGTACGAATTTTATCGAAGCAACCAACTGATCATTGCTTATCACGTAACCGTCGAAAGTCACGAAGTTAATCTGGATCGGCATGAGATAGCTGATCAGAAATGGGTTCCTATCACGGAAGTTCAACCTTGGTCGGCTGGCACAGGTAAAGCTCTGCGCGACTGGTTGAAAACGAAAGGGATTGACCGGGACCTAGAAGAATTTGGGACTACGAACACTTAGGCAGTTTTATCAGCCTGCTTTTTTTTCACTGGATCGTAGCCAGATCCTCCCCACGGATGGCATCGGGAAATACGCTTCAGTGACCGTAGCGAGCCAGAAAGGAAACCGTAGACTTGAATGGATTCAATTGCATATTCAGAACAGGACGGTGCGAATCGACAACTTCTGGGTAACACAGGCGAAAGATATTTTCTGTAAAGTTTAATAATGTCTATTATTAAAGTTGCAGGCGACCATTTCATGCCTTTTAAACCTGAGGCTCTTTCGGGTTTAACAATTTTTTCGATTATATTCTGCGGTGGCAAAACGTTGTCCACAGTAGTAGCAGTCCACCCAGGTTTTTCCTTCTAAAGAAAGGTATATCCGTGGGTGGCCCAGAGCGCCACCGCCCCCATCACAGTATGCTCCGCCGCTTTTTGCTTCTATTATGCGAATGCTTCTTTGATCGCTCATTTTGTATCACTACGTCCCTGAGGGCTTACTTTTTAGATAATTTTACAAGTCTAGCCGAGTTAATATTTTTGATATTATATCTTAATAGTGCTGGCTACCAAAGCGAGTACGATTAATAAGCCCCGATGGGCTGGATGAGAGATTTGATTAATTAACATTTTTATCGATCATGACCGCTCTGGCGAATAGGTTTGGTCAAAAAATAGAGTACTATTAAATAAAATTAGCGCAGTCGAAAAAATATGAATCAAGAATTAAGTAACAGAGATCGTAAAAATTTGCGTAAATTAGCGCACTCGCTCAAACCAATTGTGATGATTGGACAGCATGGCGTCACCGCCGCGGTCGTCAGTGAAATAGATATGGCATTAATCTCTCACGAGTTAATAAAGATTCGTGTTAGGGGCTTCGGGCGAGAGGAGCGGCGAGCTAAAGTCGAAGAGATTGCAAAAGAACTAAATGCAGAAATTGTTAGTATGATAGGTGGCGTTGTTACAATGTACCGTGAGGTTCGCGAGACTGATTGACATCTTTGAGTATGTTTCTACTTCGATGCGATGTGTAATGAGATGTGAGGTCTATGATTAAGGTAACTAACGTGTCCTTACGACGGGGCGGCGAACTCCTATTTGAGGATGCTAGCTTTTCAATTTATCCCGGTCATCGTGTTGGTTTGATAGGTGCTAATGGTGTCGGTAAGACAAGTTTATTCAAATTGCTCGATTCTACATTACCCCTAGACAGTGGCGATATCGCATTGCCTTCATCTGCAAAATTGGCATGTGTGTCTCAAGAAATTTTTGATACTGAATTATCAGCAATTAATTATGTCATGGCAGGGGATACGGACCTTGTGATGGCAAAACAGGAATTGATTGCAGCAGAGGTGAAGAACCAAGATGAGGCCTTAGCATTAGCATACGATAAGATCGAACAGGCAGGTGGATATACTGCGGAGACTCGAGCGGCTAAATTGCTAGCAGGTCTAGGTTTTTCGATTGAAGAGCAAAGTCAGTTGTTTAATACTTTCTCAGGTGGGTGGCGTATGCGTTTAAATTTAGCTCGCGCCCTGATGACTCCTTCAGATATTTTAATGCTAGATGAACCAACTAACCATCTCGATCTGGACGCTATTGTGTGGTTAGAAAATTGGTTGGTGAGATACCAAGGGATGCTGATAGTTATTTCGCATGATAGAGATTTTTTAAATACAGTTACTACTAACATAATTAACATTGAGAATAAAAAAATCGATGCCTATACGGGTAATTATGCCGATTTCGAAAGACAAAGAGCTGCAAGATTGTCTACTCAAAACGCTGCCTATCTCAAGCAACAAAAAGACATACTTCACATACAAGCTTTTGTAGATAGATTTAAAGCCAAAGCAAGTAAGGCTAAGCAGGCGCAGAGCAGACTAAAGGCATTGTCACGGATGAAGAGAGTGAGTTCGGCACACATTGACTCTCCGTTTTCTTTTAGTTTCTTCGAGCCTGAAAAAATGCCAGCACAACTATTAACTATGAACGATTGTGATATAGGCTATGACAATATTCGAGTTTTGAGAGAACTAACGTTAACTATTGCGCCAGGTGACCGGATTGGTTTGTTGGGTGCAAATGGGGCAGGAAAATCCACCTTCATTAAAGCTTTAGCACATGAAATATCTATAATCAGCGGGACGGTTGAGCGCGCCAATAGTTTAACGGTCGGATACTTCGCTCAGCATCAGGTGGAACAATTACGAAGCGATGAAACTCCTTTAGAGTTTTTAACACGATTAGATCGCTCGATACCTGAAAGAGACCTGCGGACTTATCTAGGTGGGTTTGGTTTCTCTAACGAATGCGCCCTACGCGCTATCGGGCCATTATCTGGTGGGGAAAAAGCGCGATTAGTTTTAGCGGCTATTGTTCGGCAAAAACCAAACCTATTGCTGTTAGATGAGCCAACCAACCATTTGGATTTACAAATGCGGCATGCTTTAGGCGTTGCGCTTCAGGGGTACGAAGGAGCATTAGTGGTAGTATCGCACGATAGATATTTGCTTGAATCAGTTAGTGATAAATTTAAGTTGGTAGCCAACGGAAGGATAGAGGAATTTGATGGGAGTCTAAGCGATTATACCAAATGGCTAACAGATACTCGCTCCCAAAAGTCTGCATTGTTGAAGGAAGAGGTTTTGAGACATGAGTCTAAAAAAGACAAACGTAAAAGAGAGGCAAAATCGAGAACTAGAAAGAGTGAGCTCGTTAAACGTGTGAGCTACTTAGAAGAAAGTGTAAACATTTTAAGTAAACTCGTATCTGAAACTAATGCGAAGTTAGCGGATAGTAGTATTTATGTAGAAGGACGACAGGGTGAACTTAAAGAGCTCTTAGGTGAGCAAAAGATCCAATCTAAAAAATTGAGGTGCGCGGAAAAAGAGTGGTTAGAGGCTACAACTCAATTAGAAGGGTCTCAGCTTTAGTGAATTCTAGCGTCAAAATTTATTTACGTGAGTGTAAATAGCTAGTAAAAGAAAAAAATCGACCA
>CALJHG010000048.1 GCA_938075585.1 uncultured Gammaproteobacteria bacterium
AATCGTTTTGAGAAATTACAAATTACCGAAGACGATAGACTTTTTTCAGGTCTAGTCTGGACTGGGGAGCGCAGCAAGGAACTAGGATTAATTGATGACTTGAGTTCATTACCGCAAATAGTTGACCATGTTCTTGAAGCTGATGATATATTAAGTTTCACACGCGCCGATTATTCAATCGACGGTATTTTAAATAAAGTAGTTCTCTCGTTATCTTCACATTTTAGATGAACTCACGACATAAAAGGCGTTAGGCTCTAACCACTGAGTTCACGCAAAAACCGAGAGGTTAATATTAACGGCAGCCCAATAATCGCAGTAGGATCGTCAGAGGAGAATTTTTCGATCAAAGAAATTCCCAAGCCTTCCATTTTAAAGCCTCCGGCAGCGTTTAATGCCATCTCGGATTCTACGTAGGACTCTACTTCAGCACGAGTTAATGTTCTAAATTTTAGCGTTGAAGTGACTACACTTTGTCGAATTTCCTGATCGTAGAGTCTTATAATAAACAGCCCCGTATAAAAGCACACAGATCGTCCAGAGAAACTAAGTAATTGCATAATATTTTTTTCTCGAGTCAACGGTTTTCCGATATGTAGGCCATTAAACTCTCCTAATTGGTCGCTTCCTATTACGATTTCATTCCTTTTTGCTTTTATGGCCAAGGCTTTCTCTCTAGATAAGCGAGTAACGGTATTCTGGACACTCTCAGAGGCATGTTGAGTTTCATCAACGCACGGGTGACGCACTTTAAAAGATAGGCATAGTCTGCGCAGCAGAGTCTCACGGTTAGGCGATGACGACGCTAGGACAACATTAATTGGTTCTGTTTTGATCATAATTTGTTCGTGATAAGTGCTGTGGTTTACTAACCTTATCCACCTTTACCGTTACTGTAAAAAGTTTATAATAAGTCATGCAAGCGATGCTTCCAAAGGTAATTGACTATAATAAATATCTCTTACGTGAGCGATTATTTGCAGGAATACTTGAACGAGATGCATTCACACGACACAAAGGTATTTTTAGTTTAGTGAGCGATGTGTCGGTAGAGTTTTCCTTTGAACAGAATGAACACGGTGAAGTAGCTCTAGATGCCTATGTATCTGCTGTGGTCAGCGCAGAATGCCAGCGCTGTTTAGAGTTGGTTGAGTTTGACATTAGTAAATCTAGTGAATTTTTTATTTGTGAGAATGTCGATAAAAACACTAAAAGCTTATCCCTCGATGACGGTAGGGATATTTTTTATGCTAATAATGGTAAACTAGACGTGTTGGGATTGGTCGAGGATGAACTTTTGCTAGCTATTCCTATGATCCCCAAGCATGAAGATGTGAGCTCGTGTGGTGCTATTGATCACCATCCCTCTGGCGAAGGGATATCCGAAGTTCGCAGACCATTTGCTCATTTGCGTGAGCTGATAGACGCTGGCGATAAAAACTAACTTTTAAAATGAGGCTTGAAAAATAATGGCGGTACAACAGAATAAATCAACTCCTTCAAGACGTGGAATGCGTAGATCGCATGATAGTCTTAAGAGCGCCTCACTATCCGAGGACCCAACAACTGGGGAAACTCATCGCCGTCATCATGTTGGAGCGGACGGTTACTATCGCGGAAAAAAAGTAGTTGACGTAAAAGATTAAATAAAAGCGATAAAGTTGCCTTATTTCGTCGGTGCCCTGCGGTGCTTCCTCCGCCAGTGTTTGCGTAACATCATAAGTAGTATTAGGTGGACTAACAGGTGAGTATACGTCTTAGTGTCGATGGTATGAGCGGGGATCATGGTCCCTCGGTAACTGTAGATGCGACCACTCTTTCTCTAGATAAGTATTCAGATCTGGAGATTCAACTAGTAGGACAAGAGGATGTCATGCTGCCTTTCTACCGCTTGTCAAAGTACAGAGGCAGTAGTCGTTTAGAGTTGAAAAAGGCTAGCGAGGTCGTTTTGATGGATGAGAGGCCCGCTGCCGCGCTGCGTAACAAGCGTGATTCGTCTATGCGAGTGGCTTTGGATCTTGTTAAGAACGGCGAATGTGATGCTTGCGTGAGTGCAGGAAATACGGGTGCGTTGATGGCAATTGCAAGATTCGTGCTTCATATGTTACCAGGTTTAGACAGACCTGCGATTTGCTCCGAAATGCCGAGCAATAAAACTCCCACTTATGTATTAGATCTTGGCGCTAACGTAGACTGCGATGCAGAAAAATTACTCCAATTTGCGATCATGGGTTCCGTCCTCGCAGCAACTTTGGGTGGCAGGAAAAACCCTAAAATTGGTCTTCTTAATGTCGGGGAGGAAGAGATTAAAGGAAACGAGTACGTTAAAAAGGCTGCTTCGATGCTTTCCGCTAGTGACTTAAATTATATTGGATTCGCTGAGGGAAATGACATTTTTACAGGAATGTTCGATGTAATTGTATGCGATGGATTTGTCGGAAACATCGCACTGAAAGCAAGTGAAGGCGCAGCACGAATGCTAACTACGGTTGCTAAAGAAGAGTTTCAACGAAATTGGGTGACTAAGTTGGGAGCGCTTTGTGCTATGCCAACACTTAAATCGTTAAAGAGGCGAGCAGATCCCGGTGCTTATAACGGAGCAAGTATGCTTGGTTTACAAAAAACCGTAGTAAAAAGTCATGGTGGAGCCGATGCGGCCTCATTTAGTCATGCGATAGGAGTCGCGTTACAGGAGGCAGACAAAGATGTACCAAAGATGATCGCGACAGTTTTAGAGAATACGTTGGTGGACAAAGATGCCGAGGAGGCAAAGTAAAAATGTCTGGAAACTATGCTTTTCTATTCCCAGGACAGGGATCTCAGGCGGTAGGAATGATGGCCGAGTTGAGTCGTGAATTTGCAGCGGTAAGTAACAGATTTCAAGAAGCATCTGAAGTGTTAAAATTTAACCTATGGAAGTTAGTTTCGGATGGTCCCATAGAACGTCTCAACGCCACAGAAAACACCCAACCAGCTTTGTTGGCGGCTAGTGTTGCCACTTGGGATATTTGGGAAGAATGCGGAGGTCACTTACCAAGTATTATGTGCGGGCATAGCTTCGGAGAGTATTCAGCTCTAGTCTGTGCCGGCGCCATCAACTACTCAGATGCGGTCAAGCTGGTTGCTACAAGAGGTAAATTAATGCAAGAGAGCAGTCCTACTGGCAAGGGAGGGATGGCTGCAGTTATTGGGCTTGCTAAAGAACCGCTCGAAGATATATGTGAGGCCGTTAGTTCTATCGGAATCTGTGATTGTGCCAACTTCAATGCTCCAGGACAAATTGTTATTTCTGGCGAAAAAAACGCTGTAGCAAAGGCGTGTGAACTGGCAAAGGCGGCAGGCGCTAAAAGAGCAATGGAACTTCCTGTTAGCGTCGCTGCCCACAGTCGATTAATGATCCCCGCTGCGGAGGTATTTATGGAACATCTGTCGTCTATCGAGATTCGAAGTCCAAAAATTCCTGTAGTGCACAACGTTGATGTGAAACCACATCAGGATCCCAGTGAGATCCTCTCTGTCCTCAAGCAACAATTATATTCGTCCGTAAAGTGGGATAATACTTTAGAGTACTTAGCAGACCTAGGGTACACAGACTGCTACGAGTGTGGGCCAGGGAAAGTACTTACAGCTCTAGTGAAACGCTCAGAAGCCTCTATAAATTGTGTTCCCTTAATGAGTCGTGACATCATAGAATCGGAAAACAAAAAACTAAGTATAGGGCCTAAAGGATGAGCGAAAAACGAGTAGCGTTGGTAACTGGAGCAAGCAGAGGTATCGGGGCGGCAATAGCCGACAGTCTAGTAGCGGCTAATTATGAATTGATAGGTACCGCGACCTCGCGAAACGGGGCAGATCAAATAGAGCATAACCATCCGGGACATAAAGGGTTTGTCTTGGATGTGATGGATGAAGGCTCACTTAATGCATTTTGTGACGAAATAAATAATCTAGGATTGGTACCATCTATCATTGTCAATAATTCAGGAATAACGAGAGATAACATAATGTTACGCATGAAACTTAATGAATGGAATGATGTTATCACTGCTAACCTAAATTCTGTTTTCCTGTTGACACGGCACTTCTTAAAACCGTTAGTTAAACAGAGGTTTGGCCGAATAATAAACATTACTTCAGTTGTTGCTCATTCAGGAAACGCCGGACAAGCGAATTATGCTGCCGCGAAAGCTGGAGTTGTTGGATTTACTAAGTCTTTGGCTCGTGAGGTGGCTAGTAGAGGCATCACTGTGAATGCTATCTCTCCTGGTTTTATCGATACTGACATGACAGGGAAATTGACAGAGTCTCAAAGAGACGCCGCGCTTAGTCAAATCCCAGCTGGAAGGATGGGGAAGGCGAAAGAAATAGCTGCCGCAGTAAGATTCCTAGCATCTGATGATGCCAGTTACATTACCGGAGAAACTCTGCATATTAACGGAGGAATGCATATGCTTTAACACCAAATGAGTGTTAAAATAGCATATATTATTACATAGCAAATCAGAAAAACTTTAATAAACTGGGAGCTGTGGCTTGCAGTTTGCCTAGTTTACACTACACTAACACCCGCCACACCTTTGGTGGCTTTAATCGGAGGATTACATAACAATGAGTACTGTCGAAGAACGTGTGAAAAAAATAGTCGTTGAACAACTAGGCGTTAAGGAAGACGACGTCACCAGTGCAGCGTCGTTTGTAGACGATCTAGGTGCTGATTCTCTCGATACTGTCGAGTTAGTAATGGCGTTAGAGGAAGAATTTAAAACCGAAATTCCTGACGAAGACGCTGAAACTATTACTACTGTTCAGCAAGCTGTTGACTACGTTAATAGCCATGTTTAAACCGTCGCGTCGCTAGATTGTTTTCAATTTTGAACGTGCGGGGAAACTGCGTATTGATTAGGTGGTTGGTTCTGTCTGCTAATTGATAGAGAAGGATAATATACTTTGAATCATCGTGTTGTAGTCACAGGCTTAGGACTGGTTGCTCCAAATGGAAGCACCGTCGATAAGTCGTGGAAAAATATAAAAGAGGGTGTAAGTGGAATTGCTCCGATTGAGTCATTTGACGCCTCTGGGTTTGCTACTACTATCGCGGGGGAAATCAAAGATTTTGATATTGCCGATTATGATATCTCAGTAAAAGACGCGCGAAAAATGGATCCCTTTATCCACTACGGTTTAGCTGCTGCGATTCAGGCTATACAAGACTCAGGCTTGGAAGTATCCGAATCAAATTGCAAACGGATAGGGACAATTATAGGCTCAGGCATAGGGGGCTTGCCCGGTATCGAAAAAGGATATCAATCATTCGTGGATGGCGGACCTCGGCGCATATCACCGTTTTTCGTACCCAGTAATATCATTAATATGGTGTCGGGACATCTATCTATAAGATATGGCATAAAGGGGGCTAACTATGCAGTAGTGTCTGCGTGTTCTACGGGGGCGCATTGCATTGGACTTGCTGCTAGAACTATAGAGCGGGGTGAACAAGACGCTATTATTGCGGGTGGCGCCGAGTATTCTACATGCCCGACTGGAATTGGAGGCTTTGCTTCGGCTAAAGCTCTTTCGACGCGTAACAATGATCCGAGTAGCGCGAGTCGGCCCTGGGATCTCGAGCGTGATGGATTTGTACTTAGTGATGGCGCTGGAGTAGTAATGCTCGAATCATTAGAGCATGCTGAAAGTCGCGGAGCCGAAATATATGCAGAATTAATAGGTTTTGGTATGAACAGTGACGCTCATCACATGACCGCCCCAGCGCCTAATGGAGCCGGAGCTGCGGACTGTATGAGGTTAGCCATCGAGGATGCAAAAATTAATCCTGAGGATGTAAGTTATATCAATGCTCATGGCACTTCGACGCCCGCTGGAGACCTTGCTGAGACACAAGCGGTCAAATCAGTATTCGGCGACCATGCTTATGAGTTAGTTATGAGCTCCACAAAATCAATGGTCGGCCATATGCTCGGTGCAGCAGGCGGAGCAGAAGCGATCTATTCAATCCTTGCGCTAAAAGCTCAAATAGCGCCGCCAACGATTAACCTCGAGAACCCGGACCCAGATTGCGATTTAGACTATGTGGCAAACTCCGCAAGGGATATGCCCATAAAAGTGGCATTGTCAAATTCCTTCGGCTTCGGTGGGACTAACGGAACTCTTGTCTTTCGAGCTGTGTGAAGTACAACTAGAAGATTTTGAGAACAACCAAATCGAGGCCTAGTTACAACTGATGAGTATCGGTTACCCATCGTGAAGTCGACCTCCTTTCACTCCTTTTTCCCAAAATATATAGCGTTCGCAATAATTAGTATTTCACTTTTCGGTATGTGGGCAAACCTCTCCTTGCAGTCACCGATATCAGTAGATGGTGAGTTAGAACTGAAAATAGCCCCCAATGCCAGTGCTACGGTTGTCATCGAGACTATGATGGAGCAGGGCTTGATCAACACTACATTACCAATGCGAATTAGAATTAAACTGTTGAATTTAGAAGAATCGCTGCAATTCGGGCTATATACGGTGGCGCAAGGAGACACTGCGGAAGGCATACTTAATAAAATCGTCATGGGCGATTCTAAATTATTTAGTGTAACGCTTATTGAAGGAAAGCGTGCGAGCCATTATATAAAGCAGCTAAAACAAACCGAAGGAATCGTGCCTACTAATATAAATATTAACTCTAGTATTAATCCATTTGACGCTGACCTCCCTACTTGTGGGTTTAAATCCCAGCATATGGAAGGTCGGTTTTATCCCGATACCTATTTTTTCTCGCCAGGCACAAAAGATATACAGATACTAAAGAGGGCAGCTCTTAGGATGTGCGAGGTGTTAACAGAGGCCTGGGCTTCGAGGTCGAACAAGTCGTTACAAATGAGTATATATGAAGGTCTGATTTTAGCTTCAATAATAGAGAAAGAATCCGCCTTAATAGACGAAGTAAAAACTATTTCAGGTGTATTTGTGCGAAGATTAAGTTTAGGTATGCGTCTTCAAGCTGATCCAACAGTGATATACGGCCGTGGGCCAGATAGGAGTGGTGCGTTGACTAAAGAAGATTTACGTAAGGATACCCCATACAACACATACACTAGGCCTGGTCTTCCCTTAACTCCTATAGCAAATCCGAGTAAAATCTCTATCAATGCCGCGTTCAATCCTGAGCACGGAAATGAGCTCTACTTTGTAGCAAAAGGGGACGGTACGCATCAATTTTCAGTTCAGTTAAAAGAACATCAGGTGGCTGTAGATAAGTATCGGGTAGGAAGCAATAAATGAGTGACTATGAGTTTATTACACTAGAGGGCATAGAAGGTGTAGGAAAGTCTACAGCCATACAAGTTGTTAAGAGAGTCTTAGAGGATAATGGTCGCAATGTCATAATCACTCGAGAACCAGGAGGGACGGCTATAGGAGAAAAAATTCGCGACATACTTTTATCGACGCAAAATGACGCAATGAGCCCCGTGTCTGAGCTATTCTTACTCCTTGCCGCTCGGGCTCAGCATCTCGCGGAAGTTGTTTCTCCAGCGTTAGCATCTGGAAACTGTGTGGTTTGCGATCGTTTTTTTGACGCAACATTCGCATATCAAGGGGCGGGAAGAGGGCTCGACATGTCCATCATAAAATCTGCTACAGACCTAATCTCACCATTTTTCGTCCCAACTTTAACCTTGCTCCTTGATGCGCCGGTTGAAGTGGGTTTTAAACGAATTGAGAGTAGAGGAAAAACCGATCGCTTCGAAGAGCAAAATCGGGATTTTTTTGAACGAATTAGAGAGTCATATCTCAATAGAGCACGACTAGAACCTAAGCGATTCTGTGTCATAGATGCATCGCAATCATTGGGAGAGGTAAGCGATAGGATAGAGCTAGTTCTAAAGGAAAAATTTGGCAACTGATGAATTTACCTTGGCTAAAAGGAGCGACGGAACAACTGTGGCAGGATTTTCTCACGGGTCGGTTAGCGCATGCGTACATCGTAAGTGGGCCTCTTGGGACTGGGAAAACTTTGTTTTGCCAGCACTTTGCTAAAACATTACTCTGTATGGATAAATCTGAGCTTCATAGCCCATGTAATTCCTGCGCGAGCTGTTCTACCTTCGAGAATTTCAGCAATCCTGACATGTTGAATATCTGTCCAACCGACGCGGGGAAGAATATAAATATTGATCAGATAAGAGCAGTGAACGAGTTTTATAGCTATAAGCCACATTATGGAGCGCATAAGATCACACTGATACATCCGGCAACAAAGATGAACACCAACAGCGCCAATGCCCTACTTAAAATACTAGAAGAACCTCCTGAGGGTGCTCTAATTATGTTAGTAGCGAGCAGTGCCGGCCACTTACTGCCTACAATTCGGTCCAGATGCCTGAATTTGCGAATCCCTCAACCCAATTGGGATACTGTGTCGACGTGGTTGAGTGATAAGCTCTCGGTATCATCTTCGTCCCTAGATAATCACCCTACAACACTTTTTGGTGGTCCGTTAGAGATACTCAAAGGAATTAATCACGACAACGACACAACATCTCTTTTTGACGAGATGCTTGCTGACTTAGTGTCATTATCTAATGGCAATTGTAATGCCATCGAAATAGCCAAAAATTATGATAGTAATGGAATAGAGGGATTCCTTGACACGTTAGAGGTAATCGTTAGTACTACTTTACTTGCAATTTTTCAGCAACTCCCATTGAACCTGAAGTTATGTAAGGCATCCTCCGAGAAAATAATCTATTTGTCTGAGAAAAATACTGAAGTGAAATTATTTGAACTTAGCGACTTGATAAGGACGTCGCGTGAACTGCTCCATAGGTCGCAAGGAGTGCGAGCACAGGATATAATTGAGGAGATTTTTATCTCCTTTATGCCCAGAGAATAATATGCGACTTGTTGATTCACATTGTCATCTTCCAATCATTAGCCAGGATATTGGTAATATTGACGACATCGTCCTAAGGGCGTCTGAGGCAGGTGTAGAGCACATGCTATGTGTCTCAGTTGACCTTGAAACGTTCCCCACTGTACTTGCGACTGCGGAAAAATATCCAAATGTATCGGCGTCCGTCGGCGTCCACCCTAATACTGAAAGTAAGGTTAAAGATCCTTCTGTAGAGCAAATCTTAATGCATTGTGACTCCGACGTGGTGGTAGCCGTGGGCGAAACAGGGCTTGATTACTACAGAAACGATGAGGCTCCTGAGAGTCAAAAATCTCGATTGCGAAATCACATTAACGCTGCGAAAGAATGTAATAAGCCTCTCATAATACATTGCAGAGATGCTGCTAGGGATATGATTGAAATCCTGCGCGATGAACAAGCAGAGCAAGTCGGCGGGGTAATGCATTGCTTTGTAGAAGACTGGGAGACAGCAAAAGCCGCTATCGATCTTGGTTTTTACATTTCGTTTTCAGGGATTGTGACCTTCAAAAATGCCACAGAGCTTAAGGAAGTGGCGAAGAAAATACCTGCCAATAGGCTGCTCGTTGAAACCGATTCGCCTTGGTTAGCGCCGGTGCCCGAAAGAGGTAAGGAGAACGAGCCAGCATATGTTCGCCATACTGCCCAATATCTTGCCGAGTTGCGCAATTGTGACAGTGAAGAATTTGGTGAAATAACAACCGAGAACTTTTACCGATTATTTCCGCTAGCTAAACCCCAAAAGTCAAGAAAACCATAGTATAACTCAACAAACCTGCCAGCTGGGTGCTGTAATGTCTCATCTGTTATACAATACCTCACAGCAAAAAGAGTTTATGGAAGGCGCAGATTAGACCGCTGAACACACTCCGTGTATGTGGCACACTAATTGCCGGTAAATATTGATAAATTGAGGTTTTTACATGACTGCAGCAGGGTTGAAATTTCGTGATGCGTTGAGGGAGAATTCTCCTCTTCAGGTTGTCGGGACAATAAACGCTTATACCGCTTTAATGGCTGAGCAGATCGGGCACAAAGCTATTTATCTTTCGGGTGGAGGCGTGGCGAACGCTTCTTACGGCCTTCCGGATCTTGGAATGACTTCTTTAGATAATGTAGTAGAAGATGTGAGTCGAATAACAGAGGCGTGCGCACTGCCATTACTTGTTGATGTAGACACTGGCTGGGGTGGTGCGTTTAATATCGCGCGTACCACTAAGGCTATGATTAAATCAGGCGCAGCGGCGATGCACATGGAAGACCAAGTCTCTCAAAAACGCTGCGGCCATCGCCCCAATAAAGCTATCGTATCTACCAGTGAGATGGTGGACAGAATAAAGGCGGCGGTTGATGCGCGATATGATGACTCGTTTGTCATTATGGCGCGTACAGATGCTCTGGCAGTAGAGGGTCTAGATTCTGCAATTGAACGCTCCAGTGCTTTTGTTGAAGCGGGGGCGGATATGATTTTTGCGGAGGCAGTTACCGAGTTAGATCAGTACCAATCGTTTGTTTCTAGCCTCGGAGTTCCGATCTTAGCTAACATAACAGAGTTTGGAGCTACACCACTGTTCTCGCTGGAAGAGCTCCGTCAGGTAGGAGTCAGTTTAGCTCTTTATCCTCTAAGTGCGTTTAGGGCAATGAATAAGGCAGCGGAAACTACCTACCGCACCATACTTGAAGTAGGTCATGCGAAAGGGCTTGTCGACTCGATGCAAACCCGAAGTGAGTTATACGAGTATTTAAACTATCACGACTTTGAACGAAAACTGGACGATCTTTTTAAAGCAGATTAGCCTTAAAAACAATGAATTGCCAATAGTATTACGGAGTAATTAACATGACAGAAAAAAAGTTAAGCGGAGCTGGACTCAGAGGCCAGAGTGCGGGTGAGACGGCACTTTGCACGGTCGGTAAAACGGGAGCAGGGTTGACTTATAGAGGCTATGGAATTGAAATACTTGCTGAAAAGGCTCAATTCGAGGAAGTTGCTTACTTATTACTGTATGGCAGTCTACCGACACAAGATGAGTTGGACAAGTATAAGGCGAGGCTAAAAGGAATGCGCGGCTTACCCGCTGAGCTTAAATCAGTATTGGAACTAATACCAAAAACAGCCCACCCTATGGACGTCATGAGAACCGGCTGTTCTATGCTCGGAAACCTTGAAACCGAAACAGAATTCTCCCAGCAGCGTGATCGAATTGACCGAATGCTCGCTATTTTCCCTTCAATTATTACCTACTGGTATCGTTATAGTCACGATGGCATGCGAATTGACACTGACACTGAAGACGACTCCATTGGTGGTCATTTTCTTAACTGTCTACTAGGAGAGAAGCCGTCGGAACTGCACGAGCAAGTTATGAACGTTTCCCTTATCCTTTATGCCGAACATGAATTTAATGCTTCGACCTTTACAGGTCGTGTATGTGCGTCAACTTTGTCCGATATCCATTCTGCAGTGACCGGAGCAATAGGCTCGTTGAGAGGCCCACTTCATGGAGGCGCTAATGAGGCAGCTATGGAGTTGATTGAAAATTGGTCATCTCCAGAACAGGCAGAGACTGAATTGATGGGGATGTTAAAGGAAAAAGCTAAAATCATGGGGTTTGGCCATGCTATTTACAAAGAGTCGGATCCGAGGAACGGCATCATCAAAGAATGGGCAAAGAAGTTGTCTGCAGAAGTGGGGGATACTATATTGTACCCAGTTTCAGAGAGGGTAGATGAAGTGATGTGGAGAGAGAAAAAACTTTTCCCTAACGCGGACTTCTATCATGCGTCTGCTTACCACTTTATGAATATTCCTACTAAATTATTTACGCCGATTTTTGTTTGCTCCCGACTAACTGGGTGGGCAGCACACATTATGGAACAACGTTCCAACAATAGAATAATTCGACCTAGCGCAGACTATACTGGACCAGAATCTTCAGACTGGGTCGACATAAAGGACCGGATCTAACTTATCATTTAAGACTAGATAGACCCTAGCATGTAAATATTACCAAAATTGTTTTACTCAAATTAAATGGAGAGCTTAATGAGCGCCAACGTTGACTTAACTGACCGACCAGCCCCCGACCAAGAACTTATAGACATAGCAAATTATGTATCGGATTACGACATAGATAGCTCGGAAGCATACGACACCGCAAGAAACTGTCTAATGGATACCTTGGGATGTGGGTTACTCGCTTTACGGTTTCCGGAATGCACAAAGCACCTCGGCCCAATCGTACCAGGAACCTCAGTAAGAGACGGAGCGCGAGTGCCGGGTACTTCGCACGAGTTAGATCCTGTCAAAGCTGCATGGGATATAGGGTGCATAATTCGATGGCTTGATTACAACGATACTTGGCTCGCTGCAGAATGGGGACATCCTTCAGACAATCTTGGGGGCATATTAGCAACCGCAGATTATTTAAGTAAATTGGCAGTATCGCAAGGGAAACAGCCGTTAACTATGCGTGATGTTTTGACAGCGATGATTAAGGCTCATGAAATACAAGGTGTTTTAGCACTTGAAAATAGTTACAACCGAGTAGGGTTAGATCACGTACTTTTAGTGAGAGTGGCCACTACTGCGGTCGTGACTAAAATGCTTGGTGGAACAAAAAATCAAATTATAGATGCCGTCTCCCAAGCATGGGTAGATGGGTGCTCTCTACGTACATACCGTCACGCACCGAATGCAGGTTCTAGAAAATCCTGGGCTGCTGGTGATGCTACCTCACGAGGAGTCCGGCTGGCCATGATGACGATGAAAGGAGAAATGGGTATCCCTGCCGTCCTAAGCGCACCGACATGGGGCTACTATGACGTTCTATTTAAAGGTAATAAATTTAAGTTTCAAAGAGATTACGGCAGTTACGTAATGGAGAACGTGCTCTTCAAAATATCTTTTCCTGCCGAATTTCACGCACAGACAGCGGCAGAAGCAGCGGTGAGACTGCACCCTGAAATTAAAAACCGGCTGAATGAGATAGAAAAAATTCAAGTCACCACTCATGAATCAGCAATACGAATCATCAGCAAAGTAGGACCGATGGCAAATCCTGCGGACCGCGATCACTGCCTGCAGTATATGATTGCAGTTCCTCTGATATATGGCGATCTCGTAGCTGAACACTACGAGAATGACTTTCATTTGAGCGACCCTAGGATTGACGAACTCCGCGATAAAATGGATGTCGTTGAAGACAAGAGATACTCAGCCGAATACCATGATCCTGAAAAACGTTCCATAGCCAATGCATTACAGGTGTTTTTTAAAGATGGTTCCAGTACTGAGAAAGTGGAAGTCGAGTACCCAATTGGCCACCGACGTCGTCGAGGAGACGGAATACCATTACTTGAAAAGAAATTTTTAAGTAATCTGCAGACTCGGTTCCCGAGCTGGAAGAGTGAAAAAATCATGGAGCTATGCCTAAACCCAGATAAGCTCGAAGCTAAACCAGTGAACGAATTTATGGACTTATTGGCAATAAATTAATATCAGACAGTCAGTTTGTGTTAGAGGAGGGCGTATTCCCCTCCCTGTGTTATTTAATAAGTTTTGGGACTATAAAAAAACCTAGAAACATAGCAATCACAAAAATATAGATGCCAATAGAACCAGCTACAAGTGACGCTAATGCCGGTCCAGGGCACAGACCGGAGATCCCCCATCCTATGCCGAAAAGCACAGCTCCTGTTATTAATCGCATATCAATGTGTTGCAGTGTTGGAAGCTTAAAACTCTCTTCGTATAATGGTTTTTCACTTAGAAACACCATGCGGTAGCCTACTAAAGTAGTTATCACAGCTGTTCCCATCACAAAGGCGAG
>CALJHG010000049.1 GCA_938075585.1 uncultured Gammaproteobacteria bacterium
GCTGGTCTGGTAGCATCTGTAATTGTATCTCCGACAGGTGCCCCATAGATATCCTTTATCCCTGCCACGACGTACCCTACTTCACCCGCCTCTAATTTATCTTTACGGTATCGTTTCGGTTGGAAGATCCCAACCTCGTCGATATCGGTGGTGTGCCCATTCGACATGATCTTGATCTTTTGTCCTTCAGAAATCCGCCCCTCATATACCCTAATCAAAGAGACAACACCTAAATAGTTATCGAACCAGGAATCAATAATAAGTGCCTTTAGCGGTTTTTCCTTATCTCCCACAGGGGGAGGAATATTTTTAACCAAATTTTCCAATAGCTCCGGGACACCAATACCAGACTTCGCACTCACATGGACGCTATTAGTCGCATCTATACCTATAACATCTTCAATCTCGCTTTGTACTCGCTGAGGATCAGCTGATGGAAGATCGATTTTATTTAGAACAGGCATTACTTCTAAGCCTTGGTCGATTGCTACGTGACAATTGGCTACAGACTGTGCTTCTACGCCCTGTGCTGCATCGACGACTAGCAGCGCCCCTTCACACGCAGCCAATGAACGTGAAACTTCGTAACTAAAGTCTACGTGACCGGGCGTGTCAATGAAATTTAACAGGTAATCCTCGCCATCGCACGCCCGATATACAAGGCTAACACTTTGAGCCTTTATGGTGATACCACGTTCTTTTTCTATATCCATTGAGTCGAGAATCTGCGCGGACATCTCCCTTTCGCTCAACCCTCCACAAAGCTGGATAAAACGATCGGCTAGCGTAGATTTGCCATGATCAATATGAGCAATAATAGAAAAATTTCGAATATTTCTCATTTCCCAATGCATAATTTGCTATTCCAACAGTGTTCAATTCATGGGGCAAACCTAAGACTAGCCGACTATTGGTCACCAATAGGTTGTCACGTTACTAATCGTGAAGTAGTAATGATACAACAACAGCATACATAAATCAGACCGTATACAATGTTGTTCCAATTATCCCAGTGAATTTAATCGCGCCATTCCTGCACCCACGAAGCTCAGTCCGCCGGGATACGAAGCGCAATATATAACGGTGATTTTTGTCTCGAAATTAACACTGGGATCACGCTACCGTTCTTTAAATTGCGAGTAATTAGTTTATAACTATTAAATCCCGTTACTTTTTTATTAGCCAATTCCAAAATCACATCACCAACTCGAATTCCTGCATCGAATGCTGGACCCCTCATTACATCTCGGACAATAACACCACCGTTAGAGATTCCAAAAGCCTGCCTGTCTCGATCATTTAGTTCTTGAACAGCCAAACTTAGCTTATTATCTTTTTGAGGATCAGCTGGATCGGGTTCTGCGGCAGCAAGCTGCCCATCTTTCAATGAGCCTATCTTAATTGTCAAAGAAATTTTACGCCCTTTTCTTAACACCTGCATTTTGACTTTGGTGTCAACGGCTACTTTCCCGACTAACGGAGGTAGGTCGCTGGATTTAACAACTGCATTTTCTGAAAACACGATAATAATGTCACCCGCTTTGACTCCACCCTTTTCAGCTGGACTATCTTCGATTACTTTCGAAACTAGAGCTCCGGCAGGCTTCTGCATCCCAAACGATTCCGCCAGTTCTTGCGTAACATCCTGTATCACGACTCCTAACCAACCTCTACTGACCGTACCACTAGTTTTTATCTGATTGTAAACATCTAAAACAACATCAACGGGTATAGAAAAAGAGAGCCCCATAAACCCACCGGTCCGACTATATATTTGAGAGTTCACCCCTACTACCTCGCCTTTCATATTAAATAGGGGACCACCCGAGTTTCCAGGATTGATAGCGACATCAGTTTGAATAAACGGCACGTAGTTATCTTGAGGTAAACTTCTACTTTTAGCGCTAACGATTCCAGCAGTAACGGAGTAGTCGAAACCAAATGGAGAACCTATC
Source organism: uncultured Gammaproteobacteria bacterium (assembly GCA_938075585.1). Classification (GTDB taxonomy): domain Bacteria; phylum Pseudomonadota; class Gammaproteobacteria; genus UBA4457. Next base: position 1,956 of record CALJHG010000049.1, read on the forward strand.
GCTAACACCCATTCACCAACCTTCAATTCTTCGGAACTCCCGAAACGCACCACCGGCAGCTCATCATTGGAGTCAATCTTTAGCACCGCCACATCACTTCTCTCGTCAGAACCAATTAACTCTGCCCTTACTTCGCGTCGATCTGAAAGCGTGACCGTTAAGATATCTGCCCCATCGACCACATGATGGTTAGTAATAATGTAACCATCTTTAGACACTATAAAGCCTGACCCTTGGGACGGCCTCGCGGGCCTCGGCTGTTTGCCGCGGTCGTCGTAGAAGTACCGAAAAAAATCAGAGAATGGGCCATTAGGTCCACCCGGGCCAAACGGTGGTCCATTCCGTGGTCCTGACTTGGGAGAGCGCTCATTTTCATCGAACTTACTTACGGGCTCCGTAGTCGTAGCTTTAATATTAACAACAGCAGGACTGTTCTCCTCCGCCATGGTGGTAAAATCTGGCAAGCCTTTCATCGGTTGTGCCATAGGCATATGTGAAAAGCTCAGCAGTGCTAACAGTAATACCCCAGAAACTCGTGCAATATTTAACATTATTATCCTTCACAGTTTGTGTTAGAAGAAGCATAAACTATTTTAACCCAAAAGCTATATTACTCTTGAATTACATTAATTTAATGAACCTCGAAGCAAAAAAGATCCGATCCAAATTGCATATAACAAACGTAAAACTCTCTTATTCAAAATGTCGGTAGAATTATTCCACCATTGCAAGTCATTGCTTTATAATATTTGGACGACTTTAATTTGTTACAGCTCCGATAGATAAAAATTTATAAAAGCTATTTAGTTTATGCAATCATACGATGTCATGATAATTGGAAGTGGGGCCGCAGGATTAAGTGTGGCGTTAGCACTTCCGAAGCACTTAAATATTGCGTTAATAAGTAAAAGCGAAATTAACGAAGGCGCAACCTTTTACGCGCAGGGAGGGATATCTGCCGTCATGGATCCTGCGGATACTAACGCGGCTCATATCGCGGATACATTGGCTGCTGGCTCTGGGCTATGCCATCGAGATGTAGTTGAGCACATCGTCAGCAGTGGACGGGATAGAATAGAGTGGCTCATAGAGCAAGGAGTACCCTTTTCAACCAGAACATCTAAATCGGGAAATAAAGAGTTTCATCTGACACAAGAAGGCGGCCATTCGCATCGTCGTGTGGTTCATGCAGCAGATGCTACAGGGGCTGCTGTAGAAGACACGCTCGTCTCACGGATAAAAGATTATGATAACGTCAGCTTGATGGAGTCCCACGCTGCCATAGATTTAATTACGACAGAATGTCAAGACACGAAACAAAAACGGTGTGTGGGCGCTTATGTCTTAAATGAAGCTTCGGGCGAGGTTCTCACAATAAACTCGCGTGTGGTAGTGCTGGCGACAGGAGGAATTGGAAAAGTATACCTTTATACAAGCAATCCCAGCGTGGCCACAGGTGATGGAATTGCTATGGCATGGAGAGCAGGTTGTCGTGTAGCTAACATGGAGTTTGTGCAATTTCACCCGACATGCTTGTACCACCATCGAGCCAAAACGATTCTTCTTACTGAAGCCCTCAGAGGTGAAGGTGCGGAGCTGTTGCTTCCTGATGGAAAACGATTCATGTCCGCATTTGATGCACGGGCGGAATTGGCTCCCAGAGACATTGTTGCACGCGCCATTGATCACGAAATGAAGCGCTTAGGTTTGAACTGTGTCTACCTCGATATTTCTAAAAAATCTAAATCATTTTTGCTTGAGCATTTCCCCAATGCCTATCAAACATGCGCTGAGTATGGAATTGATATTGCAAGTGAGCCTATACCGGTTGTTCCCGCCGCTCATTACCTATGCGGAGGGATTGTTACCGATATCAAAGGTCAGACAAATCTGTCCCATTTGTACGCTGTCGGAGAAGCCGCATGTACCGGCCTACACGGAGCTAACCGGATGGCCAGTAATTCACTGCTTGAATGCTTAGTTGTAGCTTCAACGGCCGTAGAGTCGATAACTGATTTACTAGGGAGTTCTAAAAATGAGCACCTAGAGATTGCACCTTGGGATGCTAGTCAGGTTGTTGAGGGCAATGAGGATGTAATTATCTCACATAGCTGGGACGAAATTAGACGTGTGATGTGGGACTACGTAGGGATAGTTAGAACTAATAAACGCTTAGAACGTGCACAACTTAGGATGAATATTTTGAAAAGCGAGATAAGTGAATTTTACTGCTCTTTTCGCGTGAGTAAAAATTTAATCGAACTTCGTAATTTAGTTCTTATCGCTGAGCTAATTATCCAGTCAGCGAGATTACGTCAAGAAAGTAGAGGGCTACACTATACCCTCGATTATCCTAAAACCGACGACATGAATTTTTTATCTGACACGATCCTATGAAAAACAAAGATACAAAAGATGCTGCGAATGCTACCCCTACTCTTGACGGCGCAGTAGTATTTATAACTGGGGCGAGCAAAGGCATAGGCTACGCAGTCGCTTTAAAGTGTGCCCAAGAAGGAGCTACGGTAGTAGCTTGTGGCAGAGATGTTACTTCTCTCCAACTCTTATCAGATGCGATAGTGAAAAAAGGCTATAGCAGGCCTTCGTTACTCCCGATAAACTTAGCAAATGCTAGCGCAGAAGATTACAAAAACGTTGCATCTCACGTGCGCGAACAATTTGGTAAGCTCGACGTATTAATTCTTAATGCGGCGATGCTTGGTGAGCTCACTCCTGTGGTTAATTATTCAAGCACTCTTTGGAAGGAAGTCTTTCAGGTGAACGTGCACTCCAACCTACTTATGCTAAAAGAATTTCGTCAACTGTTGATTGAATCTAAGCTAAAATCTGTCTTATTTACATTAGAGAGCGAACAATTATTAAAAGCAGCCCACTGGGGTGCTTACGGCTCGTCGAAAGCTGCATTACGTTCAGTAATGGGAATGTTTGCCTCTGAAAACTCCGCCGTAGATCAGATAAACGTGATAGGTGTCATCCCTCCTCCAACTAAAACTAATATTAGAGCAACTGCATATCCTGCAGAAGATCAATCCTCCTTAGCGAAGCCTGATGAGATTGCGAAGGAATATGTTCAACTACTAACTCTAAAGAACACTGCGTGTCACGGGGAAATTTTTGAAATAAAAAATTTCAGCTAAGCTGCATAATATTTTCGCAATTCCCTATCGATGATTTTTCAGCAACTGATCCGCTGATATTTCGTCGTTCAATAAAAGCCTTACATCCCCCTCTCTTAGAATATGTAGTCCTAGTTCTTTAGCCTTTTTTAATTTACTGCCAGCTTTCGTTCCCGTGACTAGAAAATCTACCTTTTTGGACAAGGCGGAAACGACACGTATACCCCTCGAGTTTAATCTCTCTTTCAATAACTCTCGTGGCAATTCTGAAAAAGTACCTGTAATAACGCATGTTAGTGTCAAATCATACTTAATGACGTTCACTTTGACTGGGGTTGGCCAAACAAGTCCTGCCTCGATAAGATTATTTAATGCACGTTCATTTGCTGGCGTCCCAAACCACTCCGCAATATTTTCCGCTAGTACAGGCCCAATATCGGGAATTTTCTCTAACTCTGTTGTGCTGGCTTGACGTAAATCTTCCAGGCTAACAAACTCTTCAGCTAAACTCTGCGCGGTCGCATGTCCAACACCATTTATACCCAGCGCAAAAATTAACCGAGGTAGGGTAGTATCTTTACTACCATCTATTGCAGCAAGAATATTTCTAGCTGATTTTTCCCCTAATCGAGGGAGTGCGATCAAATCGGCCTGCGTCAGCTTATAGATGTCAGCGAAATCATAAATTAATTTATTCGCAACAAACTGTTGAATTAATTTGTCACCCAAACCTTCTATATTCATCGCTTGTCTACTGCAAAAATGAATGAGTTGCGCAATTCTGGTTAAGCGCGCTCTGTCGGGCACATCCATCGGCATTTGATATGGAAGAGAATCTGATTTGCGCGCACTCAAAACCACCCTTACTACCTCAGGAATGACATCGCCTGCCCGCCTCACCACAACCGTGTCGTGAACCCTTACATCCTTTCTCATGATTTCATCCATATTATGAAGCGTCGCATTCGTAATAGTAGCTCCTCCAACGAACACAGGCTCTAGTCGAGCCACGGGGGTCAAAACACCAGTCCGTCCCACCTGAACATCGATTGCAAGCACTCTTGTAACTTCTTCATCAGGCGCAAATTTGAAAGCAGTCGCCCAGCGAGGCGCGCGAGAAACCGAGCCGAGACTTTCCTGTAGCCTCAGATCATTTACTTTGAAAACGACTCCATCAATATCGTAAGGCAAATTATCACGTCGTTTCTCAAAGTCTCTAAACACTGCAAGCGCACTAGTTCTACCGGTAGCTAGCTCGATATCGTCGGATGTCTTGAACCCTACAGCACGTAGAAATTTAAGCGACTCGCTTTGCCGGGTAATATTCTGTATCGAATTCGCGTTAACCAATGCATAGCAGCAAATAGTTAGAGGTCTTGCCCTAGTTATTTTAGGATCCAGCTGACGCAGGGTACCGGCCGCGGCGTTTCGGCTATTGACAAAAATCTTCTGTCCCAATGTAGATTGGCGGGCGTTTAAGGCTTCAAAGTCATCTTTCTCGAAGTAAATCTCGCCACGCACTTCTATATTTAAAGGAGTCTTACTAGTTAGCGTCATAGGGACCGCTTTAATAGTCTTCACATTTTCGGTCACGTCTTCGCCGGTCACTCCATCCCCACGCGTTAACGCTCGCACAAGCTTACTGTTTTCATATACCAAATTTATTGCGAGCCCATCCAACTTCGGTTCAATGATAAACTCTACCGGTTCGTTTGCACTGGATTGCTCAATACGATCGCAAAAGGAAAAAAAACCCTCCGGGTCAAAAACATTGCTTAATGAAAGCATAGGTGTGGAGTGCTTGAAACTGAGAAACTTCTTGCTGGGTGATCCTCCCACCTTCTGAGTGGGTGAAGAATAAACAAGCAACTCTGGATGGTTTTTTTCTAACACTATTAGTTCATTGAATAGTGCATCAAACTCTGCATCATCAATTATTGGATCGTCAAGCTCGTGGTAAGCCCGGTTAGCTTCATCGAGTCTAGCTCTCAGCCAATGAGCTCGATCTGACGTTGATTCAGTCACTAGAGATCCCAAGTTTTGTTGCAATGGTCTGCTCATGCTCTTCAGTCCACAGTACCTCAGGCGCACTATACAGAACTGCTTCCAAACTAGCAGCCACACGTTTCGCAGCCGTTAGCATCAGACGGAAATCTTCGGGCCAACTCTCGATTGAAGTTGAACTGATAAACATCACGATCCCAGACGTACGCACCAGCTGGAGCCTTTCCAAATCAAATGTCCCAGGCTCATGCATTGAGGCCGCGCTGAAAGCTGGTTTTGTACTTTCCTCGTGGTAGTAATGGAATATATCCATTTCCCCAAACGACAGACCAGCAATATTTAAAGCACTCACTAATTTTTGCGGATCTAGAAATCCACCAGTGGCATCGCATACATATGCCTTCAACAGGGAAACGTTGTCAGTTTGCGGTTTCTCATAAATCTCTTTATTAAGGTTATTAACGTTCTCAAGTTCATGTTTAGATTCATTGAGGTCTCCGAACAATTTAAACTGTTCTTTCCCCTGTTCCACCTGAGATACTTTTTTAATGGTATCTGGACCACTATTTCTAACTGCCACCCTAGACGTATCTGAAATAATTGGCTGAGTGCTTCGAGTAGTCGACTTTGTTGCATCATCCCGATATTCTTTGATTTGCTGGGGCATCCTCTCCCGCCAAGATTTGGCCAACCCTTTCATATCGTCTTGGTGATTTGAAATACGCACGCGGTAAATAATCCAAAGCACAGCGACGAAGACCAGTCCTAATAGAATATAAAAAACCATCGCGTTGCCTATCTAACTATTACGCAGTCGCCGCCAATTCAACCGCTTTGTCAATATTTACGCTCACCAATCTTGATACCCCTGCCTCCTGCATTGTGACGCCTATTAGTTGCTCAGCGATTTCCATCGTTATTTTATTGTGGGTTACAAACAGAAACTGCACTGTGTCAGACATAGACTTTAATAATTTAGTAAGTCTCACAACGTTAGCATCATCTAAAGGCGCGTCAACTTCGTCTAATAGACAAAATGGAGCAGGGTTAAGTTCGAAAATAGAGAATACGAAAGCAAGCGCGGTTAGCGCTTTTTCTCCACCTGATAGTAGTTGAATTGAACTATTCCTTTTCCCAGGTGGCCTAGCCATGACCGTTACCCCCGTATTTAAAAGATCGTCTTCCGTCATTTCTAAATATGCTTTACCACCACCAAACAAGATTGGAAACATTTTTTGCAGTTTAGCATCGACACTGTCGTACGTTTCTTTGAATCGAGCCTTAGTTTCTCCGTCAATTTTACGGATCGCTCCTTTCAAAGTATCCAAGGCCTCCGTGAGGTCTGCATCTTGATTATCCAAATAAACCTTGCGCTTAGAAAGTTCTTCAAACTCATCTATAGCTGCTAGATTTATTGGCTCAAGTTTACTAATTTTATTTCTAAGTTTCTCTAGAGCCTCGGAAAGCGTTGGCTCTTCGTGCCGTTGCTGTAATGCTTCTAACGTCTGCTCAAACACTTCTTCGGTCTGCTCAAATCTGCTCATTAACTCACTTAGTTTTACTTGAAAAGTTCGCTCCTCTAGCCGAACGCTTTCAAGCTGAGACTTTAGTTCAGACACAGCGCTGTCCTTTTCCGCGTACTCATTATTTAACAAGCTCAATTCTTCATTGTAGCCTTCGAGCAATTTCCTAGCTTCCGCCAAGCCTCGTTCACTTTTCAGTTTTTCTTCTAGCGCTATTTCTAGACTCGCTTTTTCTAGCTGTCGAGGCTCCATCAATAAATTCAATTCTTTGTTGAGCAAAGTTAACCTGGACTTAAGCCCATCTTGAATATCCAAATTTTGTTTCACGTCCTTGAGAGAGGCAGCGCTTGCTTGCTTTAGTGACTCATAAGTCAGTTCCACCGCATGAGCTTCTTCTTTGGCTTTAGACCATGCCTCCCTCTCGATATCCATCGTGTTTTGGGCCGTATCTTTTTTCGCAAGGTAAGATGCACGAGTAACTCCAGTGCTTATAATTTTTTCCTGAGATGCTTTATACTCACCTGTTAGCTGCTCTAACAACCTATTGTCATGTTCGAGTTCAGAGTCGATTCGAGTCAGCTCTTCGCTTAACCCTTGGACCTGAACCTTTCTAACTTCTAAATCTGATTCAAATTTGATGAGGCGATTACGCTCTATCTCCAAAGTACCAATTAATTTCTCATTAGCCGCGATCAATTCTCGAAGATTCCCCTCCCGTTCGGCAATAGTATTTTGGAGACCTTCTACCTTTAATAGACTTTCCTTTATCTCTTCCTGCACGAGTGATACATGTTTTTCTAACTGATGAATTTCGCGTTCCAGCGCGAGCACACCAATCGTATCGCCACTTTCATCCGGCAACTGCGCCCAATTTTTTGCAAAAATCGAGCCTCGGGCGGTCACTACAAGTTCATGAAAAGATAAGTGTTCTCGCATCTTGAGGGCTTCTTCGTCAGATTCGGCTGTGTAGACACCATCTAGAAATGGTCGCATATTTATGTGGCCATTTACCTTATCTGAAAGCATTGTTTTCCCTTCGACAACTGCAGGCAATTGGCTGGCTTGGGTATCTAAGACTGTAACTTTGTAGTCTCGCATAGGCGTTAAATCTTCTTGGAAGACTTTATTCACCATACCATCTCCACAGAATGCATTCAAAGGCACTCTCAATGTTGCCTCAACAGCCCGTTCCCATCCTTCGTCGATGTTAAGTAGATCCGCCAATCTTCCCTCGGAATTGACTCCTTTTTGGCCAAACCAAGTGCTAATCGGCTCCTGATCGTGTCCCAGTTCTTGCTCTATGACGGCTTTTATCGACCTTAACTCGCCTTTCTGTTTCTCCATAAGCAATTCTTTGCCGTGCAAGGTACGGACAGAGGCCTCTAACTGTGCCCGAAGATCTACTAAAGCTTTAATTAAGGCCTCCTTTTCAAGTGCTGCTCGATCTGCGGTACTAGCCAGTTTTCCAACACTTTCTCGTAATGCAAGCAATTCGTCCTCAGTTTCCGCTACTGTCTTATTATTCAGTTCTATCGCTAGCTCATTCTTACGCGAAGTTCTTACAGGGATAGTAGCAGCAAGATGCTCTAGTCGAATTTTTAAACTATTATTTTCCTGTGACACCTCGTTAGAAATTACGTTAAATTCATCCCAATCCTTGCGCCATTTTTCCAAATCTAATTCAGCCTGCTTTAGTGAAGAATTACGCTCTTCCACACTAGTAGCCTTCATTTTTAACTGCGGCGTTATCAATTCAAGTTCTGATACCGTTTTATTCTGTACCTCCTCAGCTTCGTTGATTGCAGCACTCACCTTACTTAGTTGTTCACTAATCTCTATGATTTCTGTATTAAGCTTGTTTTCACGTTCTTCCGAATAAACTAGACTTTGCTCGATACGAGCAATATCACTACTTTTACTGTAAAAGTCTGCCTGTCGTTCATTGAAATCGTCAGTGGCAGAAATGTGCTTGTCACGGGCAGCTTCTTGTTTAGTTTCTATAGCTGTAACCAAGGCATTCGCACTTTCCAAAAGAGTTTCTTTTCGCGTCTTATCAAGACTGTTTTCCTCATTTTCACGGTTGATCTCTTGCCACTCTTCAGCTATCACCATGGCGTTTAATTGTCTTTCTTCTGATTTTAAAGTCTTATATTTTTCCGCCGCACTTGCTTGACGTTTTAGATGTCTAAGCTGTTTATCTAATTCCTCTCTAATGTCATTAAGCCTTTCTATATTCTCTTCGGTATGCTTGATGCGATTTTCTGTCTCTCTTCTTCTCTCTTTATATTTTGAAATACCCGCTGCTTCCTCCAGAAATGAGCGGAGCTCCTCAGGTTTCGCTTCTATCACCCGAGAGATCATTCCTTGCTCGATAACCGAGTAACCTCGGGGCCCTATACCTGTTCCTAAAAATACGTTTGTTATATCCTTTCGCCGGCATCGAGTTCCGTTCAGGTAATAATTTGAAACAGCGTCTCGCCCTAAAACTCGCTTAATTGATATTTCGTTGAACGAAGCGTACTGACCTCCGATAGTATGATCGGAATTATCAAATATAATTTCTACGGTAGCCTGCCCAACAGGCTTTCTAGTATTCGAGCCACTAAAAATGACGTCGGTCATCGAGTCCCCGCGCAAATGCTTGGCAGAACTCTCCCCCAGCACCCAGATCATGGCATCAATTACATTCGATTTCCCACATCCATTCGGACCTACAACACCGGTCAGATCTCCGGGTAAAGTAAGCGTTGTCGGATCAACGAAAGACTTAAATCCAGACAACTTGATTTGGTTAATACGCATTCTTTAAGCATACCTGATCGTCTTAGATTCGGACAGCACAAATTGGGAAATTTCAATCAAAAACTCTGGTAAAATAGGGTTGGCCCAGTACATGTTAAAAATGATATAATAGGCTCCTTATTTGTATGATCCAAACCAAACCACCTTCGACTAGAAACATGACAACAACACCATCTAAAACACTCGATATTTTCGACAATCCTAATCCTGAGAAAGATTACGTAATCTCCATAGAGATTCCTGAATTCACTTGCCTATGCCCTAAAACAGGCCAGCCTGATTTTGCAGACATATCATTAAGTTATATCCCCGATTCTAAGTGTATTGAACTCAAAGCGCTCAAGCTATATATCTGGTCCTATAGAGATGTTGGTGCCTTCCATGAAGCAGTCACCAACAAAATCCTAGATGACATCGTTCAGATATGCGCGCCTCGGTATGCGCAAGTGACAGCGCGGTTCAATGTTCGGGGCGGCACCTACCCGACTATCAAAGTACGACACCGTTTATCAACTTGGAAACCCATCGACCCCAGTATTATCCCATGTAACTAATGCCATCAGTGATTGTGAATTTCTTGAAAGGAGTCGCTGCCCCATTTCAAGCTTTGCCGCTCCTTTTTAAACCTGGAATCAGGACCTACGCCTTTCTGCCGCTCTGCTTGACGATTCTTGTGCTTTCGAGCGCCTCGTATTTCCTCAGCTCGACTATTGATTCGACTTTTTCGATGGTGGCGCCCAATTGGCCTGGCTGGATGAGCTCTGTGATTTCTTGGGCCATTAGTTCATTGATATCCATATGGGTTTCATTTTTTTTACTGGGATTTATCAACTTCTTGTCCTGCCCTTTTAATAGTCTCCTGTCATCAAAAGTTCTCGTATACCTATCTAAATCGTCTGAGCGAATGAATAATACAACGACCTTGCTTATAGACGTCAAGGAGTCTGTTAGCGCCCTGAAGGCAGAGGTTAGAAAGGTATTCTATTACGTGAAATTTGCGGCGATAATTCTACTGCTATCCCTAATCCCTGGAATCAATATATTTTCTCCCCTGCTATGGGTTGTGTTTGGCGCTTGGATGCTAACAATCGAGTACCTAGATTATCCGTTCTCCAATGACCATGTTATTTTCCCCGAATCCTTAAAGACGATGGCCGGCCAAAAAGCTACGTGTTTGGGGTTTGGTTTAGCAATCACCGCAATAGCACTAATCCCCGTATTGAACTGGCTTACTGTAGCGATTGGCGTTGTTGGAGCGACCGCTTTATACCGTAATAATTTTAATACAAATGAACTCAGCTAATTTAGTAGGCCGATTCGCACCCACGCCCTCTGGCGGATTACACATGGGTTCAATATGCACGGCGCTGGCTAGCTACCTTAATATCAAAGCGCAGGGAGGACGCTGGTATTTACGGATAGATGATTTGGATGCAACTCGCGTCGTAACAGGTGCGTCCACCCTAATCATCAAGACTTTGGAGGCACTCGGCCTTGAGTGGTCTGGCGAAGTCACTTATCAGAGTTCAAACGCCTCCAAGTATGAAGAGGTCATTAAAACTCTGAAAACTTCTGGAGTTCTGTACCCGTGCATTTGCACCCGAAAAATAATTGGTAAAGGTCTCTATAAAGGCACTTGCCGAAAGCGAATAGTAGATACCAGCATACCCCACTCCCTAAGGGTAAAATTAGACGATAGGCTGATTAAGTTTAAGGATTTAACTAAAGGCCTAATAATAGGCCGGGCAGACCAACTATTTGGAGACTTCGTAATCAGACGCACGGATGGCTATCATACCTACCATCTTGCAACAGTAGTAGACGACTCCAACGCGGGCGTTACCGAAGTTGTAAGAGGAGATGACCTGCTACACTCAACTTTCCCACAGCTATGGTTGTCCAAAAAGCTTGGGATAAGAGCTCCCACTTACAGCCATATTCTTACTATAAAGGACGTAAATGGGGTTAAACTTAGCAAGCAAACCGGTGCCGAGGTAGTCACGCCAGACATGGCCACTTACGCTCTGTCCGTTTCTCTCGCGCTTCTGGGTGTTCCAGTGCCTAAATCACTGGAAGGAGAGAAACCTGTTACACTACTGAAGTGGGGGTTGAGTCGATGGAAGGTGTACCAATCGCGCTAAATCTTTCTACAGTAGTCCCGTGATCATCTCACTCAATTCAGCATAATTATTCGCAATTGGATAAGCTGGATAATCTTCCACTACTTTTTTTGCTGGTTTAAAGAAGATTCCTTCTTCGGCCTGCTCTAACATGGATATGTCATTGTACGAATCGCCGGCAGCAATAACTTCGTAATTTAAATTCTGAAAGGCTTTAACAGAATGACGCTTCGGATCTTTTTGCCTTAAACAGTAGTCGTTTATCTTGCCGTCAGGACTTACCTCTAAACGGTGGCACAAGGTCATAGGATATCCCAATGTTTCTAGCAATGGACCTGCTAGCTCATAGAACGTGTCTGATATAATTGCGACCTGACAGTGCTGCCTTAGCCAATTAAGAAATTCTATAGCGCCATCCAACGGCTTGAGCTCTTTGGCCGCTCTATTTAACTCATCGTAACCTAGACCATGTTTTTGCATAACATCCAATCTATAACGCATTAATTCATCATAATCAGAGATGTCTCTAGTCGTGACTTTTAGTTCATCTATTTCAGTCTGATGGGCTAAATTTACCCATATTTCGGGAACCAAAACGCCTTCAAAATCGAGACACGCGATTTTCATAACTTATCCTTTATAGAGAAAATACTATTGGCATTTTCATGTTCTACGCCACAAAATTTCGCCCACGTCATCCAGTCGGGCTGTTGTCCGCGCTACCACGAACAGGAGATCCGATAGCCGGTTTATGTATTTAATAGATTCAATATTCACTGCCTCGGATGCATGTAAGGCGAGTATCGCTCGCTCTGCTCGCCTACAAACTGCTCTCGAAAAATGTGCTGCAGCCGCAGCCGCGCAGCCACCTGGCAAGACAAATTCTTTCAAAGGCGGTAAGTCAGCATTATACGCATCAATCATATCCTCAACTTTCTTGACAGCCTCCGACTTCACGAATGATGACTTCGGTATCGATAGTTCCCCACCTAGATCAAACAAATCATGTTGGACATCGATCAGCATAACTTGCATAGCGTCAGGTATATTTGCCGCGATCAGCAGCCCTAGGGTACAGTTGAGCTCGTCGATTTCACCAATCGCGCACAGCCTAGGACTAACCTTCTCTGTCCGAGAGCCGTCTCCTAAACCGGTAGTACCTGAATCGCCGGTCTTTGTGTAAAGTTTCGACAGCCTATTGCCCATATTAGAGATTCTCTGTTTGCGCTAATCAGCGCTTTCTAATTAACAAAAATAGTAGTACATTAATTTTCTAATTGTAAACGCTTTGAATCAACCAGTCACATCGAGTAGAACAGTAGTAAACAGTCTTTCAAAATTTGGGACACGAATTCCAAGCCCTAAGCAAGCCTGAAGAACGCACACTAGCTGAGGGAAAACCTCAACCTATGATACTTTACAACCATTTCTTAAAAGAAGCATTAAAGGTTAGCCTTCTAACATTAATTGGACTGATAGTACTATTATTAACTATGCGTTTCGCAAACTATCTGGGAGATGCGGCCAGCGGAAAGGTGGCGCCGGAGTACGTAACAAAGATAGTAATGATCAAAATGCTTGTCTCGCTTAAAGATCTAATTCCCATCTCACTTTTCTTGGGCACCTTCACCGCCATGACTCGACTTCAACAAAATTCCGAGTGGGTCTGCATGAGGGCAGCAGGTATAAGCTCGGCGAGTATGATAAGAAGACTAATGGTAGCGTCAACCGGGGCATCAATTGTAGTAGCTTTAATCACGTTCACCTTATCACCACAAGCTGAACTTAAACTCATTCAGTTAAAAGAAGATGGCAAAAACAACGCTAGCATAGCAGGTATAAAAGCAAAGAATTTTACGCGATTATCTGGAGGTGCAAAAATTTTCTATGCTCAGTCAGAATCAGAGGATGCGACGTATTTAAAAAATACTTATGTGCATAACGATAAAAGCTCCGACGATGCCATAATGTCTGCGAATCGAGCATACATCTCTACAGATGCAGAAGGGCGAAAAACTGTCGTGTTCGAGAACGGGACAAGTTATTCTGGGAAACCAGGTACCCTCAATTATGTGATAACAGATTTTTCCAGTCATAAAAGCCGGATAAAAGATAAAGAGAAAAAAACTTATGCGTCTTACGCTAGTTTTGTTCCCACACTTGATCTTTTAAAAGGCAATCACTTTTACACTACTGAACTTCATTGGCGACTTGCACCAGTTATAAGTACTTTGCTCACCCCGATGCTAGCTTTAATGATCGCCATGCGACTGCAAGGCGACAAATGGTATTTAAGCTTAATCATCGGTCTGAGCGTATTCTTTATGTATCAAAACTGTCTCGGTATAGCGAGATCTTTATTAAAAAGCAATGATGTACACATAATCTTTGGATTGTGGCCTGTACATCTAATATTTTTGCTGTGCCTCTTAGGTTTATATAAGCATTTACAAAGAGGATACCTCCTCAAGTTAGGCAAACTAAGTGTATAAAAGCAGAGCGACCTGATAGCTCACACTTCAACATTTATGCTAAAATGAATATGTTTAATACCAGTAAGTAACCATGGCTCATAGCACCGTTCTACAATCGCTTTTGCAAAAGAAAGTACTCATGCTTGATGGAGCTATGGGTACTATGATTCAAGCACACGATTTGTCCGAACAGGATTTCAGAGGGACCGACTTTGTCCAGCATGATTGTGATTTAAAGGGAAATAATGACCTTTTAAGCTTAACTCAACCCGATATTATTCAAAACATCCATCTACAATTCCTGCGCTCTGGCGCTGATATTATTGAGACGAACACATTTAACTCAACTTCTATTGCGCAAGCGGATTATGGTTTAGAACATCGTGTGGCTGATCTGAATCGGGAGTCCGTAAATCTTGCCAAGGCAGCTATAGAGCAATATCAGGCAGAAGAGCCATCGGTGGGGCCAAAGTTTGTTGCTGGAGTTCTTGGCCCCACAAATAGAACGGCATCTGTGTCACCGGATGTTAACGATCCTAGCGTTCGAAATGTCACATTTGACGAGCTGGCGATAGCTTACTATGAAGCATGTAATAGTCTGGTTTCTGGTGGCGTTGATATCATACTTATTGAAACGGTCTTTGATACTTTAAATGCGAAAGCAGCGATCTTTGCGGTAAAAAAAGCTGAAAAAGATCTCAACACCGAACTCCCAATTATGATCTCAGGTACCATCACTGATAAAAGTGGGCGCACCCTAACAGGACAAACTACGGAAGCGTTTTGGAATTCAGTACGGCACGCCAAGCCATTGGTTATTGGTCTCAACTGCGCTTTAGGAGCCGTGGAGCTCGCTGAATACGTGGAAGAGCTATCGAGAATTTCCGATTGTCATATAAGTGTTCACCCCAATGCAGGCCTCCCAAATGCATTTGGTGGGTACGACGATACGCCTTTAGAGATGGCTACAGTCCTTGATACCTTCCTACAAAAAAAATGGCTCAATATTGTGGGTGGCTGCTGCGGGACAACCCCAGAACATATACGTGAAATTAAAAAAGTCGCAGACAGATACGCTCCGCGAGAAATACCGGTTTTAGAAAAAACATGCCGATTAAGTGGCCTCGAGCCTTTGAATTTGACGAAAAACTTAGGCTTCGTTAACGTGGGTGAGCGTACCAACGTTACTGGCTCGCCCAAATTCTCACAACTGATCAAAGATAATGATTTGGAAGCTGCGGCGCTCATTGCCAAACAACAGGTTGAGAATGGGGCTCAAATAATCGATATTAACATGGACGAAGGCATGCTTGATTCGGTTGATTTAATGACACGCTATCTCAATCTAATCGGGTCTGACCCGGATATAAGTCGAGTACCAATCATGCTCGACTCTTCAGACTGGGAAGTCCTAGAAGCTGGACTTAAGTGTATTCAAGGAAAAGGGATCGTAAATTCTATCAGTCTGAAAGAGGGTGAAGATAAATTCAGACAACAAGCACAGCTAATCAAGGACTACGGTGCTGCAGTCGTTGTTATGGCTTTTGATGAGAAGGGACAAGCGGATACGACACAAACAAAGTTTTCTATTTGCAAGCGCTCATATGATATTTTAACTAAAAGGATCGGCTTCCCCGAAGAAGATATTATATTTGATCCCAACGTATTAACTATCGCTACCGGGATGGCAGAGCATGCTGATTACGCTAAATCGTTTTTTGACGCGACAGCGCTCATAAAACAAGAATTGCCATATGCTCTCGTCAGTGGTGGACTAAGTAACGTTTCGTTTTCTTTTCGCGGAAATAATCCCGTGAGAGAGGCTATGCATTCGGTATTCCTTTATCACGGCATTAAATGTGGCTTGGATATGGCTATAGTCAATGCTGGTCAGCTGGGTATCTACGAGCAAATAGAACCTGCCCTTCTTTCGCTTGTTGAGGATGTCGTCTTCAACAAATCTGAATCAGCCACGGATAAATTGATTGATTTTGCAAAGGACGTTAAAAGTGAAGAAGGTAAAAGAGAAGAGAAAGTACTTGCCTGGAGGAGTTTGAAGGTCGAAGAGAGACTGAGTCACTCGCTTATCAAAGGTATACCTGATTTTATAATCGACGACACAGAGGAAGCTAGACAAAAATACGACAAACCGATACAAGTCATCGAAGGTCCTCTTATGGATGGAATGGGTGTGGTGGGCGACTTGTTTGGTGAAGGAAAAATGTTTCTTCCTCAAGTAGTGAAAAGTGCCCGCGTCATGAAAAAATCTGTCGCTCATTTGATTCCATATATAGAAGACGACAAAACAACTCATGGTGAAGGACAAGCATGTATCATTATGGCTACTGTTAAAGGCGATGTGCATGATATAGGAAAAAATATCGTAAGCGTGGTTCTTCAGTGCAACAATTTTAAGGTGATCGACCTAGGTGTAATGGTTTCTCTGCAAGATATTCTCAACGCAGCAGAAAGAGAGTCCGCCGATATTATTGGTCTTAGCGGCCTAATTACTCCATCACTGCAGGAAATGGTTTACGTAGCTCAGGAAATGGAAGCTAGGAGTCTGGATATCCCACTTTTGATTGGTGGCGCTACAACTTCAAGAGCCCACACTGCAGTGAAAATTGAGAATGTATATAGTGGCCCTACTGTTCACGTGCGTGATGCGTCACGAGCGGTAGGCGTGGTAACTAAGCTCATGAGTAAAGATCAAAAAAAGGGCTATGTGGCATCATTAAAAGACGAATATGCCACTATACGACAACGGCATGATCAAAGGCAAAAAGCGCACAAATTAATCTCTGTGTCTGCCGCTAGAGAGAACAAACTGCAAACTAATTGGGGCCAAGATATGCCACCGATCCCGAAAAAGCTTGGGATAGAGGTGTTTGACGCTTATCCGCTTGAGAAACTTGTCGATTTTATCGATTGGACGCCTTTTTTTATGTCATGGGAATTAGCTGGAAAGTATCCTCGAATACTGTCTGATAAAATCGTCGGCGAGCAGGCGAAAAGTTTATTTAGAGATGCGCAAAATATGTTAAATAATATTGTCCGTGACAGATTATTGACAGCCAGAGCTGTGATTGGCCTATTCCGCGCGAATGCGATAAATGACGATATTGAGGTCGTTACTAACGACGAAAAGAAAAATCCAAAGGAAGTCATTCATACACTACGACAGCAAAGCCTCAAACCAGCAGGTCAGCCAAATTATGCACTGTCTGATTTTGTTGCTCCTAAAAACTCAAATATGGATGATTATATCGGTGCGTTTGCATTAACTGCAGGCATAGGAACAGATGCGCTAGTTGCCAAGTATGAAAAGGAAAACGATGATTATAACGCGATAATGGTGAAAGCAATCGCAGATCGGTTGGCGGAAGCGTTTGCTGAATGTTTACACGATCATGTGAGACGCCATAACTGGGGTTATGCCTCCAAAGAAAATTTATCGATAGAAGAACTAATAGACGAAAAGTATGTCGGTATTCGTCCCGCGCCAGGATATCCAGCATGTCCAGACCACACCGAGAAAGACGTACTATGGAGACTTTTAAATGTGCGCGAAAATATTGGGTTATCGCTGACTGAAAATTACGCGATGAGTCCGGCCGCATCAGTTTCGGGTTGGTATTTTAGCCACCCAAATGCTAGATATTTTGGGCTCGGGAAAATTAACCGCGATCAAGTAGATGATTATGCCAAACGAAAATCAATGTCTCTACGCGAAGCTGAAAAGTGGCTAGCTTCAAGCCTAAGTTACGAACCTGAAGAATGACAAGAGTATCTCTTTTTCATAATCGCACAGAGATACTCAGTTTGCTGAGTGCTGCTGAGCCGTTGAGTGATGTTTGGGTGGCCGGATGGGTGCGAACAAAAAGAGACTCAAAGAACTTTGTTTTTTTAGAGTTGAACGACGGAAGTACTTTAACTAATTTACAGATTATCGTTGATAACGATATACCCGGTGGGGCACTCCTGGACACAGTCACAACTGGAACTTCTGTTGCGATTAAGGGTCATTTAGTGGCATCTAAAGGCCACGGTCAGCGGTGGGAACTACACTCTCAATCTATTGAAGTGTTAGGTACGAATCATACCGAGTACCCACTACAAAAGAAAAGGCATAGTGATGAGTTCTTGAGGCAGAATGCTCATTTACGGGCACGGACTAATAAGTATGGCGCGATGGCAAGGTTACGGTCATTTTTAAGTGGATCTGTTAACCGATTCTTTTGGGAAGAGGGATTCAAACTAGTCCATACGCCAATCATAACGGGCTCTGACTGTGAAGGCGCCGGAGAGATGTTTAGGGTCACTACACTATCTCCGGCGATTAAACATGAAACTCTTTCCGAAGATTTTTTTGGCAAAGAAGCCCACTTAACCGTGTCCGGTCAACTAGCTGTAGAAACGTATTGCTTGGCACTGAGCAAAGTATATACCTTTGGTCCAACATTTAGATCTGAAAATTCGAATACAAGTCGTCACATGGCCGAATTTTGGATGATCGAGCCAGAGATGGCCTATGCTGATGTGCACGATAATATGGATGTGTCTGAAAAATTCATTAAAAGCGTCGTGACAGATGTGCTTAAAAATTGTGATGAAGATATGCAACTATTTTTCAATCACGTCGATAAAGATCTGCAGACAAGATTAGCCAACCTCATCGAGAATCCTTTTGAACGGGTATCTTACGATAAAGCAATTCAAATACTTTCGAGCGCTGAACAACAATTTGAATTTCCGATAAGCTGGGGCCACGATCTGCAGTCGGAACATGAACACTATTTGACCGAAACTTATTTTAAAAAAGCAGTGTTTGTATACGACTGGCCTCTTGAGATAAAAGCGTTTTACATGCGTCGAAATGATGATAAAAAAACTGTAGCAGCAATGGACCTATTGGTGCCTCAAATAGGAGAACTGATTGGAGGAAGTGCTCGCGAAGAGCGTTTAGAGGTCCTAATAGAGGCGATAAAATCGAACGGCGATTCACTCGATGACTACTGGTGGTATCTAGACACCCGTAAATTTGGTTCAGTACCCCATGCTGGATTTGGATTAGGATTTGAGCGGCTATTAATGCTGATAACCGGCGTTACCAATATACGTGATGTCATCCCCTTCCCTCGTACACCTAAAAACTTGGAGTTTTAAAATGCAGGTTATGGTCGATTTATGCGTAGTTCCGATAGGTGTCGGTGTATCTGTCTCTGCTTACGTCGCTGAATGCGAAGTGATAATTAATCAAAATAATCTTGAATCGCAGCTTCACCCATATGGCACGGTGATAGAAGGAGAATGGGATAAAGTATTTTCTGTAGTAAAGTTATGCCATGAAAGAATGCATCAAATGGGAGCGCCTCGAGTATTTACATCACTCAAAGTAGGTACAAGAACTGATCGCGAACAATCAATGCAGGATAAAATTGATAGTGTAGAAAAAAAATTAAAAAAGAGAACTCGAAATTAAAAGGACTGGCTCACAATGGGGACAAAAAAAAGTTATGTATGCGGCACGTCAACCAAACCGTTACTTTTTGAGACAATAGGCGAGAGGCTGCAAACTGCAGCTGATGTCTATTCTAATCACGAAGCCTTAGTATTTTGTGCTACCGGCGACAGAATGACTTATTCTGATTTAAATCACGCTGCCGATAAACTTGCTGCAGGCTTGTTAGAGCTTGGACTTGATACCGGAGACAGGATTGGGATTTGGTCTCCCAATAAGCTTGAATGGGTCCTAACTTTGTTTGCAAGTGCCAAAATAGGCCTCATCCTTGTTAACATCAATCCAGCTTATAGGATCTCAGAACTTGAGCACGCGCTAAATCAAGTCGAATGCAAAGCTTTGGTGACGGCATGTTCATTTAAAAGTAGTGACTATGTTTCTATGATAAAAGAACTCGCCCCAGAGATCGCCAAAGGCTCCGATAAACGTCTCAGTAGTGCGAGGTTGCCCCATCTCGAACATCTAATTGCAATTACCGATCAGAACATTGATGGTTTTTATCGGTTCGATCAAATTAGCCGCGAGCTGTCTGCAGAAAATACGGCATTACTTTCAGAAAAAGCACATTCGCTGAACCCAGATGATCCAATCAACATACAGTTCACAAGTGGTACTACAGGGCTTCCTAAAGGAGCCACCTTATCTCACTTCAATATCCTCAATAATGCGTATTCTGTGGGCGACGCTATGAAGTTCACAACTGAGGATCGGCTTTGTATACCTGTGCCGTTGTACCATTGCTTCGGTATGGTAATGGGAGTTCTTTGCTGTCTGACGCATGGTGCGACTATGGTTTTCCCAGGAGAGGGATTTGAACCACATGACGTGCTTCTCGCGGTAGAGAGTGAAAAATGCACCGCTTTGCATGGAGTCCCCACTATGTTCACTGCCGAACTCTCCCATACTGATTTTGAGAAGACCAATTTTTCAAGTTTACGAACAGGAGTAATGGCTGGAGCACCTTGTCCTGTTGAAGTAATGAAGCAAGTACAAAGTCTCATGAAGATGGACGAGGTTACAATTGCTTATGGTATGACCGAAACTAGTCCTGTAAGTTTCCAGTCAAGCACGGATGATCCCCTAGAAAAAAGAGTGTCTACGGTTGGACGTATAATGCCACACGTGCAAGTCAAAATTATTAACGAGGATGGGATAATAGTTAATCGTGATGAACAAGGTGAGTTATGCACTCGTGGCTATAGCGTAATGAGTGGGTATTGGAACGATCATGAAAAGTCTGCTGAGGCCGTCGATTCTAATGGTTGGATGCATACCGGAGACCTTGCAGTAATAGATTCAGACGGATATTGCAATATAGTTGGACGAGTTAAAGATATGATAATCCGGGGCGGAGAAAACATTTATCCTCGAGAAATTGAAGAATATTTATACCGGCATCCTAAAATCCAAGATGTTGCAGTATTTGGCGTGCCTGACACCAAATACGGCGAAGCTGTGGCGACTTGGATACAGGTAAAGAGTGGTGAGACCTGTTCGCAGCAGGAAATCCTAGAGTTTTGTGATAACCAGATCGCCCACTACAAAGTACCCGCATATATTGAGTTTGTTTCGGAGTTTCCAATGACAGTCACCGGAAAAATACAAAAGTTTGTTATGCGCGATGACATGATCGATAAGCACAATTTAACGATCGCTGAGACTGCGTGATAGTTTGCTATTGAATTACAAATTTTCAAACAAGACCCTCTGACGCCAAGTAAGACTTAGTATCCATATCTACATCAGTCTTAAAAGTAGCGTGTACTCGATTCACCATCGCAGAGAGCCCAACGGTCATAGAAAGTTCAACAATCTGTTCCTGACTAAAATGTTTGTCTAAGCGCGCGTACATTTCGTCGCTCACGATATTATTCATGGTTAATTGCTCTGAATACTCTAGGACGCAAAGATCTGCATCACTGAATGTGTCGCATACCTTTGTGTCACCCATACTACGCAATTCATTTTCTGTAAGTCCGACGCTCCGACCGAGCATCATGTGCGTAGGTATTCAGTAGTGACAATCATTTACCTGACTTGCTCTTAGATAAGCTAACTCTCTATGCCGTGGCAATAGCTTAGGCTCAGCGTAAAGCGCCTCTGCGATTAGTAAAAACCCTGACGCAGCCTTTGGGTTGTTTGCCCACAGTTTAAACACATTAAGCAGTGTGAAGCCCAATTTTTCCATCCGTCGGAACATTTCGCGAATATCATCGTTCGCTAAACCTGGCTCCACCAATGAGATCCTAGACATAATACACCTCCTGAGAGTTATCCTTTCCAAAAACCACCGGAAACTAGTCGCTGAAACTACCACCTTCTTCAGCCAGTCGTTTCAATAACGGCGCAGGAGTCCAGTACATGTCACCGTAACGCTCTCGGTATTTTTCCATCGCCGCAACAACATTACTTAACCCGACGGTATCCGCGTACCGCATAGGCCCGCCTCTATATCTAGGCATGCCGTAACCGTGGACGAATACCACGTCAATGTCACTCGACCGCATTGCAATGCCTTCCTCTAAGATCAGAGCGCCTTCATTGATCATGGAAAACATTAGACGCTCGATGATTTCTTCATCAGACACTTCTGATAACTGCTGTATCCCAAGTCTGGTAGCCTCACTTTTCGCTAAATCGGTAACAACTTGGTCAGGAACAGCTGTTCGTCCTGCATAATTAAAAATACCTGCCTTAGTTTTTTGACCTAAGCGACCTAACTCTACTAACTTAGTACCTACAGCCCAAAGAGCGGGATCATCCGGACGATCTAACCATTCACTTTTCACTTTATCCAACACATCTAACCCCGACAAGTCAGAAACACCGTTAGGACCCATCGCCATTCCCCACTCAAATGCCACTTGATCGATCCTCTCCGGAGGGACCCCCTCTAAGATCATTTGTTGAGCTTCACGAACATACGGGAAAAATATTCGATTGCCTACAAAACCGAAACAAACACCAACAAGTACCGCTATCTTCTTAATTGTTTTTGCCATGGCCATAGAGGTAGCAATAACTTCATGTGACGTCTTGGCCCCACGCACTAGCTCTAAAAGAGTCATCACATTCGCAGGAGCAAAAAAGTGCCAACCAATTACATCTTCAGGCCGATTGGTAGACGAAGCGATCTCGTCGATGTCGAGCGTTGAAGTATTACTCGCTAAAATAGCTCCCGGCTTAGCAATGCGATCTAACTCTCCAAAAATCTCCTTCTTCAAAGCCATATTTTCGAATACTGCCTCAACAATAAGATCACAGTCACTCAGATCATCATAGTCAAGCACGCCACTAATGATACCTACCCGCTGATCCATCTGCTCGGCACTCATCCGACCTTTGGTCACTGTGGCATTATAATTACTTCGGATAATATCAAGCCCCCTATCAAGGGCTTCCTGATTTATTTCTTTCAAAACCA
>CALJHG010000050.1 GCA_938075585.1 uncultured Gammaproteobacteria bacterium
AATCTTTATTATCTGGCCCCCCTTTTTCTTTAGCAAAAGGCGACATTGAGCTACTATATGGAGGAAGCTGGAACATAAAAGAGATAGAACGCCAAACTACCATGGTAAAAGATCAGCCCGGGTTTGAAGTTCTGTATATATTAGAGAAGGTATAGTTACTATGGGAGAAAGCGACAAGAAAAATGCCGTTCAACGCGGAAATTTCGATCCTCACACTGTGTTCTCTAAAATCCTTGCGGAGGAGCTACCAGCAGAATTTCTATATAAGGACAACTTAGTTACTGCTTTTATGGACATACAACCCATAACTCGTGGTCATGCGTTAGTAATCCCAAATATCCCCGCCATAGGTCTTTCTGATCTACCGCCAGAAACTGGGGCACAGATGTTCAAGATTGGTCAAAAGATCGCCGACGCTATAAAGGCCAGTGATATCCCAAGCGAAGGAATAAATTTGTTCCTAGCAGACGGAGTTGCGGCGGGTCAAACGGTGTTCCATGTGCACTTGCATATATTTCCACGGTTTGAAAAAGATGGCTTTGGATGGAAGCTACCGGATCGGTATTTTACCCCACCGCCAAGGGAAGAACTCAGAGAGGCTAAAGACGCTATAGTAGCCGCAATGTCATCAAAGGCGTAAGAATGTGTGAAGCTATTATGCGGTGCTACAGATGAAACTCTTCA
The DNA here is from genome assembly GCA_938075585.1 of uncultured Gammaproteobacteria bacterium. GTDB lineage: Bacteria > Pseudomonadota > Gammaproteobacteria > UBA4457. The sequence goes on from CALJHG010000050.1 coordinate 685, forward strand.
ATCGTCCTGATCTCACTAGCAACATTAATATAATCGCCACATTGACTAAATTCCAGCCAGCGCCATGCGCAAAAGCTATTTGATATGAACTGGTGTAATCGTAAATAGCGCCGGAAATCCATCCTCCAAAAGCCATACCAAACACGGTCGCTAAAATAATAATACCGAGTCGACTCGCTGCCTGTGCCTCTGGGAAGAACTCCCTAACCACTAGCGCATAAGACGGCACAATGCCCCCTTGGAACAAACCGAACATCATAGAAACGGCATAGACTGATACTAATGAGTTCGCGCCTAAGAAACACACCAATGCTAGACATTGCAACGACGACCCTATAAGTAAAGTCATTAATCCGCCCAAACGATCAGACAGCCATCCAAAACCCAGACGCGAAACTAATCCGCAGGCTAGCATTAACGACAGCATTTGTGCTCCCACCGCAGAACCATAACCACGATCTCCACAAAGAGCTACCAAGTGTACTTGAGGCATCGCCATGGCAACACAGCAGGAAACACCTGCAACGCACAATAAAGCGGTCAATTTGTTTGGGGTTAACCCTAAATCATGCGGACTTCCCTCACTCCCCCCCGAGGTAATTCCCACCGACTCGTTTGGCTTGCGATTTAGACAGAAAATAAGTGGGAACATTAAACCTGTACTGAGAATACCTATAAAAAAATAAGTTTCTCGCCAGCCGATATCTGCTAGCATAGATTGCATTATCGTTGGCCAAAGGGTCCCAGCCAAATAATTTCCACAAGCACATATAGCAATAGCCAAGCCTCGGCGTTTAGTAAACCATTTTGAAATATCAGCAAGCAATGGGGCGAATACTATCGCGCAGCCAAATGCGCCGATTTGTATGTGAGCTAAACTCAATAATAGTAAGCTGGTACTTAAACCTGCCTGAATATACGAAAGTCCCAAAGCAATCGAACAAGTTAAGAGTGGCCGCACTATCCCATACTTATCAACTATTCGGGTAACAATTAATCCACCAAATCCAAAACCAGCCATCACCATTGTATAGGGGATGGAAGCCCCGGCTCGACCTATATTGAAATCTGTCTGAAAAGCAGGCAGCACAACCACGACAGCATACATCCCAGCACTACCAACAGTCGCGATTCCTAAGCTTGCAAGCAGGCGTAACCAAGCATAGGGCGAGTCTATCGGAGCAACTTTCAAGTAGCGCGATCTCAGGCTATAGAATCGACGGGGTCGTGATAAGCAACCACCACGCTACTCAACGCTATTCTCAAACAACTCGGGCGCTTGATCCTTCACCTTAGCACTGTCAGTCCAATACCTTTTAGCCCAAATTCCTTGATAAGGCTCATCTTCCAACGGCATCCTCCAAGAGCGCACCTCCGATTCAGACAGTTTGATCGAGCAAAGTGCCCTCGGCTGATCATCTGTACCATCTACATAATTGTTAGCATCTTCTTCAGGTATATACCGTTGTGCAATCCGTCGGTATCGATCTCGCCACGCATCGTCATTCCCTACCTCGAAATCGATAGTAGCGGTCCCGCGCATCACTACTTTTCGATAAGGAAGGTCAGGTTCGTCCATGCTTAAAGCGATCCGCTTATCATTACGAATATGCTTCAACCATTCGCTATGCTGCCGCGGGGTAAACCAAATACGCCCTTCTTCATGAACAAACCAAATAGGTGTTACTAACGGAGCTCCGTCTCCATCCACGGTCGCAATGTTCATGATGACTCCTAGCTTTGCCAGAAACTCATCTCGCTCTTCAACACTTAACTTAGGCATGATTGTCCTCCCCACCTTCTTTAAAACACAAATCTCATCCGTTACATCTACAGATTACACTGAGAACGGTATAATCGTCCATGCGTCTGAAACTTTCGCTCGTCTAGCCAAAAACTGACTTGAAACCTAACTGTGTAGTAAATTTAAGACCGAATTATGCAGCTCGGCCGTAGCCGCAGCTAATGCCCTACCTCCCGCGCGCAGAGGCCTACCCTCCCAATCACTAACAACGCCGCCAGAGGCCTCGACGATGGGGATCATGGGTGCTATGTCGTAGTAACCTAAATTTGCCTCCAACACCAGATCAACAAACCCTGCGGCAAGTAAACAGTAGCCGTAACAGTCGGCTCCGAATCGGGTGAGTTTTGTTTTCTGAGAAACTCTCTGGAAGGAATCCAGTTCATCTCCCAACACAAACATCTCCGGAGTTGTGGAAAATAGCGTAGCTTCATCAATAGTAACCCCACCACGAGACTTAAGGTCAGTGACTCCCTCTGGACGCACTAGTTGTGCGAGCCCATTCCCGCCCAGAAAACAATCGCCTACAAAGGGCTGACTCATCATGCCGTACATCGGTACGTTGTCTTTGAGCAAGCCTATTAGAGTGCCCCAAGTCGGCATTCCCGAGATATAAGACCTTGTGCCATCTATCGGATCCAAAATCCAACACCAGTCACTAGCTCCACGTGTCTCCCCGAACTCCTCTCCGACTATCCCGTGCGAAGGAAATCGTTCTTTTATCGCTTGTCGTAAAGCGTGCTCAGCCTGCCTATCTGCCTCCGTCACCGGGTCAAACCCTTTGCCCTCGATCTTATTTTGGATCTCACAACCGAGCCTAAACCTAGGCAAAGTCTCTTGCGCGGCAATATTTGCCAGTTCTCTTAAAAACAGCCAAATCTGATCTGGGGCAACATTGTTCATAATGGGCTAACTTAAGTCTCTGTTTGCTATTACACAACAATGATCGCATTGAAAAGGAAAATTGCCAATCAGTAAATATAACTTCCCGCACAAATATGGATAGGGTTACTATATATGTTCATGAATAATACAAAACGTGCGACAGTATCTAAATGACTTCAGTAATAGAAAAAATTTATTCGGCATTGATTTTAAAATTCCCATTAATTACTGTCCTCGGCCTGGGGTTAATTCTCTTTGGTGTGGGATTAGGAATAAAAGACTTCAAATTAGATGCAACCACTGATGCACTTTTATTAGAGAGCGATGCCGACTTACGGTCTTTTCGTGAGATGGGTATGCGCTATAAAACTCGTGAATTTCTATTTGTAGCCGTCGAACCGAATTCAGATATCGTGTCAAACGAAAATATCGACTTTATAAAACGCCTGCGAGACGATCTTGCCAACGTCTCACATGTTTATGACGTTATATCTATGCTAGACATTCCGTTAGTCAACAATGTGCAAGGCTCTCTCGCAGAAGTCGCTACAAATTTTCAAACTTTGCGCATGGAGTCAGTCGACGTTGTAAAAGCTCGGAAAGAGCTGACTGAAAGTCCGGTCTATCGCAATCTTATAGCTAGCGCAGATGGGTCGGTCACCGCCATACAAATCTTCTTAAATCCTCACCCAGAACTTCCGCGACTGCGAAAAATTAGAGACGAATTACTTTTCAATAAACACTCCGAACAAGGACTAACGGAAGCACAGGTTAAAGAATTGGCGCAACTCGAGCCCGATTATCAGTCAGCTAAAGCAACCGCGGAATCATCAGCGCACGATGCAATCGCGAGTATTAGAGCAATTTTAAAGCAGTATGAAGACGAAGGCTCCGCAAAACTGTATTTAGGCGGACTGCCAATGATTACTGATGACCTAATTACTTTCATAGGTAACGACCTCGTCACATTCGGCGCAGGTGTTTTCGGTTTTTTAATTATTATGCTGACTCTTATATTCAGAGAGGCACGTTGGGTCGTCCTTCCTTTTGCGAGCTGTATCTACTCGGGCACGTTCATGTTGGGACTGCTAGGCCACTTAGGGTGGAAAGTAACAATCATCTCCTCTAATTTTTTGGCTCTTATGCTAATCATCACAATGTCGATGAATATACATCTTGTAGTTAGGTATCGTGAGCTTTTCCGAGATCTACCTAATGCTTCTCAGTCCGAATTAGTACTGATGACCATAAAGCATATGCTGAAACCATGTTTTTATACTGCGATAACGACTATTATTGCATTTTCATCACTCGTCATAAGTGGTATCAGGCCTGTTATTGATTTCGGTCTAATGATGACGATTGGACTGATAGTTGTTTTCCTAACCTCCTTTTCATTATTTCCTGCTCTGTTAGTAATGACTAAAAAGCGAGTACTCCGAATCGGGGATTCAATAAACTATCCCCTTACAGTTAAACTGGGTGAATTAACAGAGAAATACGGCAAAGCCGTCTTGATAATATCAGCGATCTTGGGTGTTTTGGGCGTCACTGGGATGCAGAAACTTGAGGTGGAAAATAGCTTCATTTCATATTTCCACGAGGATACTGAAATCTACCAAGGGTTAAGGCTGATAGATGAAAAATTAGGAGGGACGACTCCCTTAGACATTATCTTAAAGTTTCCTGATACTTTTGAACAATCCGACTATGGAATTATGGACGATGATCTGGCTGCGCTTTTTGGCGAAGTATCTGGAGAAATCGATAAAGCTGACTCATGGTTTACGTATCAAAAAGTGGACCGAATCAAAGCTGTTCATGACTACCTTGATAGTCGTCCTGAAATAGGCAAAGTTTTATCTCTAGCATCCGGATTGAGAATAGCCGAACAGCTTAACGGTGGAAAAGAGTTCACTCCATTTGAATTAAATATTTTGTATAAAAAAATCCCCGAAGCTGTCAAATCCACACAAATTGATCCCTATATTTCTATCTACGATGATCAGGCTCGAATATCTGTAAGAATCTTCGATTCAATGCCAAATTTGAGACGCAATGAGCTACTAAAAGAGATAGAGCACGACCTGAGAAACGTCATTGGACTTACTTCTGAGGAGTATGAAATCACAGGGTTATTAGTACTTTACAATAATGTTCTACAAACACTATTTAATTCCCAAATTATGACGCTGGGCGCTGTAATGGTGGGCATTATGGCCATGCTGATGATACTGTTTTGGTCAGTTAAGGTTGCCTTAGTTGGTATACTGCCTAATGCGTTAGCCGCAACGAGTATCCTTGGTCTTATGGGATGGTCAGGAATTCCTCTGGACATCATGACTATAACGATTGCCGCCATAACCGTTGGGATAGCCGTAGACGACTGTATCCATTACCTATATCGATATAAAACTGAACTACCAGAACTGTCTGACCCAATCAAGACTATGCACTATTGCCATGATAATATAGCTAGGGCCGCTTTTTATACGACACTCACTATAACGATTGGTTTTTCGATACTTCTTTTCTCAAATTTCATTCCAACAATTTTATTTGGAGCATTAACCGCAGTCGCAATGGTTATTGCCCTCCTCGCCGCATTAACACTAATGCCAAAATTAATATTACTACTCAGCCCTTTCCCCGATAAAAAGTAATTTATTCAACAAATAGTATCGCGATTATCCTGCTAGATAATTTGATCTCTTTACATTAGTATCAAGTGTAACCAACTGGTTACGTATAGATAAATGGCTATCAATAGTACTTCTCAGATAGCGTATATCTTAGACTAGTGGCACAAACCGTTCACACTTGTATATGGCTTACTGGGGAGATTAGTTAACATGAAAAATGTATTTAACTCTAAACCAACTTTCGGCGTGCTCATCGGTTTCTTTTTCCTATTGTGCGCACAAAGTGTCTCCAGTGATGAGACCTGTATGTCGCCCTATATGGCCAAAATTGTTGGCCAAGAGGATTATGTCTACGTTTGGACTCTTGGTATAGAAGGTATGGGAGACGCGCAAGATAAGCTAGTCACTATCGATGTGAACCCGCGCTCAAGTAACTACGGCGAAATAGTCGCATCATTATCCGTTGGCGGTAGAAATGAAGCCCACCACTCGGGTCTCACCGATGACCGCCAGTACTTGTGGGCTGCAGGCTTAGATACAAACAAAATATTTATTTTTGATGTGGCTTCAGATCCCGCGAAACCAAGATTACACAAAACAATCACCGATTTTGTTGCTAAAACTGGGGGAGCTGTAGGACCTCATACAACCTATGCAATGCCCGGTCGTATGTTAGTTACAGCACTATCGAATGAGCGAGATCACGGTGGCGAGACGGCGATGGCTGAATATACAAATGAGGGAGAATATATCGCTACTTACTGGATGCCAAAAGATGGGGCCCTTAACGGCGCGATTAAATCTGGGAAATATGCGGATGGATTTGGGTACGATATTCGTGCGCTCCCACAAAAAAATGTACTTGTCACGAGCTCTTTCACTGGTTGGAATAACTATATGATGGATCTCGGAAAAATGATGGCCGATCCTCAGGCAATGGCTGAGTTCGGTAATACCGCAGTTATTTGGGATCTACACACTAGGAAACCAAAGCGCATCTTAGATGTACCTGGAGCGCCTCTCGAGATCCGTTGTGCTTGGGATCCGGCGCGTGAGTACTGTTTTACTACCACTGCTCTAACTTCCAAAATATGGCTAATATATGAAGCAGACGGTGTTTGGCAGGCCAAAAAAGTGGCAGATATAGGTGATGCTTCCAAGATACCATTGCCCGTCGATATCTCGATAAGTGCCGACGACCAAAAGTTGTGGGTCAATACCTGGAATGATGGCCAGACTCGACTTTTCGATATATCCAATCCGCATAAACCTAGAGAAGTCTTCACTAAAGCAATCGGAGACCAAGTGAATATGGTTTCACAAAGCTGGGACGGCAAGCGCCTTTATTATACATCATCTCTGTTGGGAAACTGGGATAAAAAATCTGGTAGTAAGGGCGATTTGCAGTATTTCAAAGCCTATAATTGGAATGGTGAAGCTTTAGTCGAACAGTTCTCTATTGATTTTTTGGAGAAAAATTTAGGACGTCCACATCAAATGAGATTTGGTGCTGAGGCCCTTTATGCGAATTTACTCCCTCGCGTTGAACGAAACAGTGTGGCGTCGCTGGAAAAGTAAGGCTTTATATTGCGAGAGAAAATAGGCTTTGGTATGAGGTCTGCTTTAACAACGATATCTCTGATATGGTTTATATCCGTATGCGAGGCGCATGGAGATAAAAAACACGACGCAGAGCCTATTGTATTGGCTCCGGGTTACAGCGACTTAAGCTACGCCGCTCCCGAGGCGGGTTCTTATACTCTGCCTGTAATAAAGGCAGCCGGGGATTCCAAATTTGTAGATTCTTTTGGGCGACAAGGGACTTTGCATGAGGAGATGAAAGGACGCGTTACAGTGTTGAGTTTCATCTATACGCAGTGTCCGGATATAAACGGCTGTCCCTTGGCAACGTTTGTCTTAGGACAACTTGCAAAAAAAATACTACCCGTCCAAAACCTGTCTGAAAATGTAAAATTTCTTAGCTATAGCTTTGATATGCCTAACGACACACTCAAGGTGTTAAGAAAATATGCGCAATCATTCCAACCACCGGGCAGTAACTGGTCTTTTGTTCGGCCATTGAACGAAACCCAATTGTCAGGTGCATTGAATGCGTATAACCAGTCCGTACAGGTATCTAAGGGACATACGTTTTCTCACATCCTACGAGTTGTTTTGATTGATCAACAACTGAAAGTAAGAAATATCTACAGCACAGGATTTTTGCACTCAGAGACAATAATGAGTGACATCAAAACTTTATTAAATGAAGTTAATTCGGAGGATCTGCGCACCTCGGACGCTTGGCAGGGCTCCCAGACTCCGGCAGACACTAACGCGATAGCAACTTTGGGCCTGCCTGAAAAATCAACTCTATCCACCCTAAACCCTGGTTCTATTGCGCTAGGTAAACGACTATTTTTTGATCGCAGTTTATCGCATAACAACACAATCTCGTGCGCAATGTGCCATGTGCCAACACAAGGCTTTACTTCAAATGAGTTGGCGACTGCTGTAGGTGTCGAGGGGCGAACAGTGAAGAGAAACGCGCCATCTCTCCTCAATGTAGGCTACCTAAACCAATTATTTTATGACATTAGAGAGAACTCGCTTGAACAACAAGTTTGGTCTCCCTTGCTCGCTAAAAATGAAATGGCGAATCCATCAATCGGATTTGTGATCGAAAAAATAAAAAGTAACGCCGAATACGTGAGTCAGTTTAAACAGGTTTTTAAGCAAGATGTTTCAATGTCAACAATTGGAGCAGCTTTGGCGAGCTATCAAAGATCGCTAATAGCTGCGGATAGTCCTTTCGATCGGTACTGGTTTTCTGGCAAGCGGAAAGCTTTGACATCGGCTCAGATTAAAGGTTTAGCAGTCTTTACGGGGAAAGGAAACTGCAGCTCTTGCCATCAGATCAATAAGGAATATGCTTTGTTTACGGACGAAAAAGTACACAATACTGGAATCGGATTTGTGGAAAACTTTCCTGCTGAAAAAGAAAGATTATTCACCGCTCGCTTAGCGGAAGGGGTCTCGGTAACTTATGATAGAACACATGTTGAGTCTTCATCCGAACCCGCGCCCAGCGATCTGGGCCGATACGAGGTCACACAAGATCCTGTAGATCGGTGGAAATTTCGCACGGCCGGCTTGCGAAACGTTGCTCTTACTGCTCCTTATATGCACAATGGAAGCTTAGCGACGTTAGATGACGTAGTGAGCTTTTACGACAAAGCTGAAAACCGTAATGGGCTTTTGGATCCTTTAATTAAGCCGCTGAACTTGTCCAAAGAGGAAAAAATGAATCTAGTAAACTTTCTTGAATCACTTACAAGTCCACATGTATCGCAACTTGTAAAGATGGCGGAAGGAAACTAAACCGTGGGCGGAATATCGAACTCGAAACTACTGCGTTTTATTGCTGTTCTCGCATCGATTGCTTATACGAATTTAGTAAGTGCATTAGAGACTTCCACATCGCCAAGTGATGCTGAGGTTTATTTTATAACCCCACAAGACGGTGATAAGGTTCCAAAAAAGTTTACCGTCAAATTTGGGTTAAAGAATATGGGTGTAGCACCCGCCGGCATTGCAGTCAAAAACACAGGGCATCATCACCTTCTCATTAATGTTTCACAACTGCCTCCGTTAAGAGAGCCTTTAGCCAACAACTCAAACATACGGCATTTTGGTGCGGGACAAACAGAGTCAGTCCTTGAGGTACCTAGAGGTGTGTACACGCTGCAACTACTTCTCGGAAATCATGCTCATGTGCCCCACGAGCCTCCAGTCATTTCTGAAAAGATAACGGTTACGGTCGAATAAAATAATACAAACTAATAGCCACATGCCTACAAAAATTCTTCGATCAACCGTAAAACTTGTGTCTCTTGGTCCTGATGAGGGGCGTGGGCGCAGTTTGAAAGATTAAAGCATTGCACCTCGCCCGAGACCTTCTCAGCAATGCTATCTAGATGGATTGTTGTGTTATATGGGTCATCCTTACCACGTATTGCTAGGACTGGAATCTTTATGAAAGATAGATACTCCTCAATACTCCAACGCGAGAACTCTAAATCGGTCCATACACCTGACCAACCCCTAAATGCACACTCGGTGTTTTTCCCGTGAAATTTCCTAAGAGCTTTTCGTAATTTCCCATTCTCGTAAGCTGATATGGCCTGCTCTACGGCGGTTATACATTTTTTTTCAGCAAAGATATGTGGAGCTAAAAGAATCAGGCGCTCGACTTGGTGATCGAGACTCTTGGTGCCTGCAGATATTATTGCAATCGACGCACCGTCACTGTGACCTATTAGGATACAGCACTCGATCTCTGCCGCAGCGAGAACCTTAGGCAAGCCCCTTACTGCCTCGTCCGAATGAAAGTCGATTGAACGAGGCAACTCAATCGGTGAAGAGTTCCCATATCCGACCCGAGAATATAGGAAAACAGACATACCTGTCGCGTCACACAAAAGCTCCGGGAAGTCTTTCCAAGCCGAGATGCTTCCCAGGCCTTCATGTAAAAGTACAATCGTGGGACCAGTTTTAGAACCAGAAAATTTGCGGTACTCTATTGATAATCCGTCAATATCAAGGACACCGTCCTCTCGATGCATCAAAGCCGCACCTATGCGTTAACGAACCCCTCTCTGGTTGCCCAATCAAGAACACTAACCATAGCCTTCTCAAACTTATCGAACATCTCGTCTATTTGCTCCGAAGTAATAATTAATGGAGGACAAAAACCGATAGTATCTCCAATATTTCTAATTATTAACCCGTTTTCATGACAGGCCTTCGCCACCTGCATCCCCGCTTTACCAAAAGTCGGGAACATCGCCTTACTCTCTTTGTCACTGACTAGTTCAACAGCACCTATCATTCCTATTCCTCGCGCCTCTCCTACAAGAGGATGGTCGCTCAACGCGTGGAGCCGCTTTTGAAACTTATCAGACATCTCAGCGGCGTGACCAAATATATTGTCCCTTTCATATATTTCTAGTGTTTTAAGCGCCACAGCACACGCGACTGGGTGCCCGCTATAGGTATAGCCATGCGCAAACGGGCCCATTTCAGGAGACGCGTCTACGCACGCCTCGTATACCTCATTTTTTACCGCTACCGCGCTCAGAGGCTGATATGCTGAAGTAAGTGCTTTAGCCAGAGAGATAGAATCAGGGCTTAAATTATAGGTGTCTGCACCGAAAGCGTTACCCGTTCGACCAAACCCACATATAACTTCGTCATCAATAAAACTCACGTCATATTTTTTTAAGACATTCTGTACTTTGTCAAAATAGGTTTCCGGAGGAAGTATGACCCCGCCCGCCCCCATAATCGGCTCCGCTATAAAAGCCGCAATCGTCTCTGGCCCCTCTTTCAGAATTAATGCTTCTAAATTCCCTGCAAGTCGCGAGGCGTAATCGCTTTCACTCTCGCCGGGCTCCGCTAGTCTGTAATAATGTGGGGTGTCTGTATGTAAAAATCTTCCATTCGAAATAGGAAGATCGAATCCAGCATGATGTGCTGGAGTGCCAGTCAGACTTCCCGCAGCCAAGGTTATTCCGTGATAGCCTTTTACGCGACCAATAATTTTTTTCTTGTTCGGTCTTTCTGTAACATTATTATAATACCAGGCAAGCTTAACCTGAGTGTCGTTCGCGTCAGAACCAGAATTCCCAAAGAAAACATGAGCATCTTGTATTGGTAACATTTGCTTAAGTTTCTCCGCAAGCAGTACCTGAGACTCGTGACTTTTACCACCGAAAGTAGACGAAAAGGACAACTTTCTCATCTGATCATAAGCTGTCTGGGCAAGCTCTTCGTTACCATAGCCCAAGGCTGTGCACCATAATGCAGCAACGCCTTCAATATACTGTTTCCCTTTATTATCGTAACAATATATCCCTTCGGCTCGTTCTATCATCATCAAACCCGTATCGTGCACTTGCGCTAAGTGAGTCTGAGGGTGGAATACGCTATCTAGCGCCCTCTCTGATAAATTTGGTATCGATGCTGCCATTGAAATCTCCAGTGTTCTTTTTTTAGTTTAAATCACCTAAGAACCTACTTGCTAGGAAGTGACCGTCTCATATCTATACTTTCTCACGTCATGACTATCAACGCAAAGATATTTTGCGCCCAATAAAGCGTTCGTGTTCATAATGCTTGTGAGCAGCATACACTTGTCCTAATTTATCTAAAGAGGCGTCAGGAATGTCGCACATTTTTCTTGTGGTAAGTGAAACATGCACAAACATAAACTCTGCCTGAGCTGCAAGATAGTTTGCTGATGCATGGTACAGTTCTTGGTATATCTGAATTCGTCTATTGTCAAAGCCAAGCAATACTGTACCCATGGTTAAGTCATCGCCGGCAACTAGTTCTCGTCTATAATCAATATTTGAGCTAGCAACAAATATGCTGCTCGTACCAGATTTTGTGTAGTCCCAACCTAATCCTAAATAATCGAACATAGGGCAGCTACCGTCATCAAAAGCCGATACATAGTGAGCCATATTCATGTGCCCATTGGCATCTTCCCACTCCGGTCGAACCTTCGACGCCCCTGGGTATGGCAACGGAATAGTCTCCTCATCTGCATTAATCTTCATCGATTATCCGCATATCATATGTCGGCAGGATTGTGGCACATTAAACAAAGGTTACTTTTGTGAGCATTGTAGCGCTTGGTCGAGATCCCACAAGATGTCTTCTAAAGTCTCAAGTCCCACTGAAATTCTTATCATATCACCCGTCACACCCGATGCGACTTGTTGTTCCTCTGTCATTTGACGATGTGTCGTCGAAGCCGGGTGAATAACAAGTGTCTTCGCGTCTCCTACATTAGCGAGATGACTCAAAAATTGAACATTCTCGATAAATTGAGCGCCACTTTTAATTCCACCACGCAATCCAAAAGACAGTATGCCACCAGCGCCTTTTGGCATATATTTTTGTTGAAGAGAATGGTACTGATTGGTGGGCAAGCCTGGGTAGTTCACCCAATCAACTAGCGGATGCTCTAACAGAAACTCCGCAACCGCTAACGCGTTGGCACAATGCCGATCCATACGGATCGGCAATGTTTCAATACCCTGTAAAAGCTGAAAGCTATTGAATGGACTTAACGAGGGCCCGAGTACCCTGAGTTGCTCCAACCGCGCTCTCATAGTGAACGCAAAATCTCCAAACGTTTCAAAAAACCTCACGCCGTGATATCCGTCTGATGGCTCTGTCATTCCCGGAAATCTACCGTTATCCCACGGAAACTCTCCGGACTCAACAATGACACCACCAATAGTAGTACCATGCCCACCGAGAAATTTCGTAGCAGAATGAATGACTATGTCTGCGCCCCACTCAAAAGGTTTGCACAGGTAAGGCGTAGGGAATGTATTGTCTAACATTAATGGGAGATCAGCGTTATGCGCAATGCTCGCAATCTCTTCGATATCCAGAACATTTATCACAGGATTTCCAACCGATTCACCATAAATAACTTTGGTATTCGGTCGTATTGCTTTTTTCATGGCCTCTAAATCATCAGGATCAACTAAACTCACTTCAATTCCCATCCGCTTGAAATTAAAATCGAATAGGGAGTGCGTTCCCCCATACAGTGTGCGGACTGCGACTATATGATCACCTGCCTCACAGAGCGTCATTAATGCAATGGCAGACGCAGCCATTCCTGAACTAACCGCCACCGATGCTCTTCCCGACTCTATTGCAGCCATTCTCTCTTCAAAAACTGCGTTAGTGGGATTGCTCAGGCGAGTATAAATGTTACCGAATGTTTGCAGATTAAATAGACTCGCCGCATGTTCAGTATCATCAAAGACATAAGAGGATGTCTGATAGATAGGTACCGCACGGGAACCAGTTGCTTCGTCAGGAATGTGTCCCGCGTGCAAACATAACGTCTCTATACCAAACTTTCTATCCATAACGCCTAGTGTCTCCTAGACCGATGACGAGAAGCACTAATAACCCCAGTGTTCACCCCAGCAAAATTTAGCCCGCCAAATAGCCTCGCATGTTCGATCTTCACGCAGCGATCGACAATCACACTCATTCCGGATGATGCTGCAATAGAAGCCACTTTTAGATTCATTATTCCTAACTGCTGCCATAAGCATTTAGCGCCTATATGTAGTGAGTCGTCTAATATGCTGGGCATTTCCGCCTCTCTTCTAAAACAATCTACTATGTCCACATTCTCCGGGATCTCTCTTAAGTTTGCGTAGCACTTTTCTCCAAGAATCTCTGAATATCGAGGATTAACCGGAATTATCTTGTAACCATGATTTTTCATATACTTTGCCGCAAAGTTACTCGGTCTTTGCCAATTGTCGGACAAGCCCACAACCGCTATTGTCTTTGAGACCCGCAGTATAGATTTTACTTGTTCTATCGTACCCTTAGCCTCATCGATGTTCATTCAAAAATTCCTTGGAAATTTCTTTGACGGAACAACAGCCAAGAAGCCCCATGCATCGCTCAACTTCTGTGCGCAATATAGTTAGAGCTTTAGCTACTCCTGTCTCACCAGACACACCAAGTCCAAACAGATAAGGTCGCCCAATCATGCACGCTGTCGCCCCGAGTGCCAGGGCTTTAATAACGTCGGTACCTCTCCTCACACCACCATCCAAAATAATTTCTACTCTATTTCCCACTGCCTCCGCCACGTCCGGTAATATACTGATAGGTGACGCCGCAAAATCAAGCTGCCGGCCTCCATGATTCGATAAAATAACTGCACTAGCTCCTATATCAGCTGCTTTTATAGCATCCTCCACGCTACAAATACCTTTTATAGCAAAAGGACCATTCCACTCTTTACCTATAGCCTCAGCAGTAGACCAATCGACCGTCATGTCGAACTGCTTGTTTAGATACTCCACGAGAGAAGTTGTACCCTGCTCACCAACAGGCGCTTTATGTTTGACATTCGCTAACTGAAATGCTTCTGAAACTAAATATTTCAAAGACCAAAGAGGCCGAAATAAAAAGCTGAACCAGCTTACGAAAGTGAGTTTAGGCGGCATAGCCATCCCTGAACGCAGATCCCGTTCTCTATTTCCCGCCACGGGCACATCGACGGTTAAAACTAATCCCGTGTATCCAGCCTGCCTACTTCGTTCTAATAATTCACTAACCAAGTTTCGATCTCGAAACACATAGAGTTGAAACCATTTGGGACCGGCGCAAACTTCTGCGACCTCTTCAATTGAATAAGTGCTCACAGTAGATAAAGAGTAGATAGTACCTGCCGCCGCCGCCGCCCTAGAGACAGCTAATTCCCCATCGTTGTGGAACAAGCGAGACATTCCTGTCGGGGCACATACAATTGGAAAATCAATCGTTGAGCCCATCACAGTCGTGGAAGTGTCAACACTACTCACGTCTATTAAATATCGTGGAAGAAAATCATATCTACCAAAATCTTTCTGATTTCGCCCCATGGTTACTTCATCATCTGAAGCCCCATCTAAATAGTGGAACATAGGTAATGGGACCCTAAGTTTAGCGAACCAGCGAAGATCGGATATATTGCGGCATCGGCTGAGACACCAATTTCCAAATGCTTTATCGATAATTTTCAACCATCTAACAAACATAGTCTCTCCTACCTGGCGAACTTTTGATTTTCACAGTAACAGAAAAATGAAGAGAATGAGACTTGGAAAGTATAAATATTAAAAGCTACTAACGCCTAGGTCTGCTATGGTCTCGGAACCTTGCGCGATGGCCGTCCTCAGGGCGCTAGTCTCAGGCAATACTTGAGTCGCATAGAACCTGGCCGCATCTATTTTTGCGTCATAAAAACCTCTGTCTGTGGTTCCATCTTTTAACTGTAGCGCACTTAATACCGCACTTCGCGCCAGCATCCAGCCTCCACAGGTGATGCCCGCAAGATGTAAGTAACTCGATGCCGCGGCTGCTGCGAGCCTTGGATCGTCAGCACTAGCTAGCAACCAGTCTACGACAAACTCTAGATCATCTACGGACTGGGCAAATGAGTCGCGAATGATTTGAAGCGTCTGATCACTGTCGCCGTTCATCAAATCAAGCGTCACTTTCATGTCGGCTATCAACTCACGAATCGCTTTCCCGCCATCTCTTAATGTTTTCCGTCCCACTAAATCCGCTGCTTGTATGCCAGTGGTGCCTTCATAGATAGTGGTAATTCTAGAGTCTCTCAAATATTGAGCTGCACCAGTTTCTTCTACAAACCCCATACCGCCATGAATCTGCACTCCTACGGACGTCAATTTCTGGCCGACTTCCGTACTCCAGCCTTTCACAACCGGAGTCAACAAGTCACCACGACGCTCAGCTGCGGCCCTGACATCTGTGTCATTGTGTCGCTCCGCTAAATCATACTCGAACGCGCACGCGTAATTGACGGCACGCATCGCTTCAACCTGCGATTTCATCAACATAAGCATCCTCTTAACATCGGGATGCCCAATGATAGTATTTGTAGTGTCGGGTTCACCGATAACATTACCTTGCACTCGAGTCTGCGCATATTTAAGCGCCAATTGATATGATGCTTCTGCGATAGCCATGCCCTCGCGACCCACTGCGTGCCTTGCAGCATTCATCATAGTAAACATGTACATGAGCCCTTTATTTTCTTCCCCGACTAAATAGCCAACAGCCCCCCCTTGGTCACCGTAGGACATTACTGCTGTAGGACTAGCATGAATACCTAGTTTATGTTCCAGTGAGATACACCGTAGGTCATTTCTATCTCCTAAAGAGCCATCTGAATTCACTAGATATTTTGGTACCACAAAAAGTGAAATCCCTTTGGTGCCAGCTGGCGCATCAGGTGTCCGTGCCAGCACTAAATGAATAATGTTGTCAGTTAGATCATGCTCGCCATAGGTTATGTAAATTTTTTGCCCTTGAATAAGATAATGTGTACCTGATGGTGTAGCTTTTGTTCTAACTGTGCTTAGATCTGAGCCAGCTTGGGGCTCTGTTAAGTTCATCGTTCCCGTCCATTCGCCCGACACTAGCTTTTCTAGGTACAATGACTTTAATATGGCGTCACCGTGTTGTTCAACAGCCTCAATAGCACCATTGGTCAAAAGCGGACACAATGAAAACGACATATTTGACGAATCCCACATTTCTGCGACAGCAGTTGCAATGACTTTTGGATATCCTTGCCCACCATATTCGGGATCCATTGAGAGACTACACCAACCTGAGTCTTTGAAGGAGTTATACGCATCTTTCCAGCCGGTGGGAGTAGTTACAACAGACCCTTCTAGTTGGCTCCCTTCGATATCCCCGACTCGATTCAATGGTGCGAGCACCTCCGAAGCAAGTTTATTGGCCTCTTCTAGCACAGCGTCGCTCAATTCTTGGTTAATTTCGTCACACCCACTGAGCTGTCCTATGCGCTCAAATCCAATCAGTTCATTCAAAACGAACCGCATATCTCTGAGTGGGGCGTTGTAATCCAGCATGTGCTATCTCCAAAATGGCTTCAATCTTAATACGCGCGCATTGAACTTCTGTACCACAAAACAGTAAAAATGCGATTCAAAGTATAATTTAGCCAGAATAAAAAAACTACTTGTAGGAACGCGCCACCATGCGTGCGGGTTTATAGGAAGCTAGAGATTACGTCCGCTTGACGAGTGGGCATACCATTCATCAGTCTCTCATAATTCGCCAAGGCCCAAAGAGGGAAATAAGCGCGATAACCGTGATAACGGAGATAAAAGACTCGAGGAAACCCCGTTCCGGTATACATTTCTTCATCCCATCCACCTTCAGTATTCTGATGAGAAATCAAATAATCGATACCACGTTTCACAAACGGTGAATCTATTGGTCCCGCTGCCATCAACCCAAGAAGCGCCCACGCCGTTTGTGATGGAGTACTCACGCCGATACCAGCCATTCTCACATCATCGTAACTGTTACAAGACTCTCCCCATCCTCCATCTTCATTTTGCGCACCCTCAAGCCATCTCAACGCTTTTTGAACGTAAGCTTTTTCCCTTTCCTCTCCAATTCCACCGATAGCCGCCAGTACACTCCAAGTGCCGTATACGTAATTCACACCCCAGCGACCATACCAAGAACCGTTCGATTCCTGGTTGCGTTTTAAAAACTCTAAGCCATCGTTGATCGGCGGGAAGTTCTTATCATGTCCCAACATTGCAAGCATTTCTATGCAGCGAGCTGTCAGATCAGCAGTACTCGGGTCAACCAAAGCACCGTGGTCAGCAAAAGGGATCTTATTTAGATACTCCGCGTTATTGTCAACATCAAACGCAGCCCACCCTCCGTCAGGGTTTTGCATACCCAATATCCAATTGACAGCATGATCAATGCGTTCTCGCATCTTTGGATCGCCTTCGTGAGCACCAGCCCTTAGTAGCGCCATAAGTACCATACTCGTATCGTCAACGTCAGGATATTTGGTGTTTTCGTATTGGAAAGCCCAGCCGCCGCTGGATAATTTTGGAACTTTCTCACTCCAATCACCTTTCTCGAATACTTGATGTTGAAACAACCATTGGACCGCGGCTTTTACTCTTGGATCTTCTAGGGGAAGCTCCGTTTCAGTCACAGCATTTACGGCTAAGCAAGTATCCCACACGGGCGAGAGGCATGGCTGGCAGTAAGCCTCCTCATCGGACTCAATTATCAGCTCATCGATTGCCTTGATCGTTCTGACTAAATCAGGATCATTCTCTTCAGCGCGTCTAAGTTTAAGTGCAATCACTGCATTAACCATTGCTGGAAAAATGCCACCAATACCGCCATCGCCAGAGCAATGATCTCTGGTCCACAACTCAGCTTTCACTAATGCTTTCTCGCGCACAAATCTGGGCACTAAGTTGTTCACAAACTTCAAACCACGATCAAGTAGCACAAATCCAGCATTAATAGGCTGACGCCAATTGATTTTATCGAGAGTCGTTAGAGAACTGGGCGATTGAGTGAAAAGTTCGGAAACACTCTGCTCGCTTGGTGTCTCATAGACTGGACGTTTCGCGAAGATAACCAAAAGCGGCACTATGACGCATCGAGACCAGTAAGACACTTTACTCAGATGAAAGAACCACCATTTTGGCAAGAACATCATTTCAACCG
>CALJHG010000051.1 GCA_938075585.1 uncultured Gammaproteobacteria bacterium
GGAGACCATCATTGTCTGCGAATGCAATACCCAATTTCAAATTAGGCCTAGTTCTTTGTGACCATGTGCCTGACGAATTAACCCCCTGTTTTCATGATTACCCTAAAATGTTCGAGAAAGCGTTTACAAGTGCTGGTATCAATATTAAATGGCAGTTTTTTGATGTCACAAAAGAAGAATTGCCAACCAGCATCAATTTATGTGACGGTTATTTAATCTCAGGTAGTCGACACTCGGTGAATGACAATAAGCAATGGATAAACTCACTAATACTATTTTCCAAAGAGGTGCATGACGCGAATATACCTATAGTCGGGTTGTGCTTCGGACACCAAATCCTCGCTAAAGCGTTGCGAGGAAAGGTGGAGAAAGCGCGACAAGGATGGGGCATTGGCCACAAACAATATAAAGTAAATGGGCACGAAACTAACCTGTTGCTGGAAGCGGATTCAAATATCACTGTGCCGGTCTGTCATCAAGATCAGATTACCGAACTCCCGAATGGATCAGTTCGCATTGCGTCCAATGAGCATTGTCAGAATTTTATTATATTTTTCGGGAATCATACTCTAGGAATTCAAGGGCACCCCGAATTTGAGACGGCATATCTTAATGCTCTAATCGAATATAAAAAAAACGAGTTAACCGATGAAGAGTATCTCATCGCCAAGCAATCTAGGCCTGACCTGGAGGATAGTAAAATGTTAAGAAATATCATCTTGAACTTCTTCTTTCGGGTCACAAAGTCTGAACAAAAGTCTAATTCGAAGGGAATTTAAGCTCCACCATAAGTCCTGGATCATTACTCCGAAATGTTAAAGTTCCTCGGTGTAGCTCCACCACCGCTTTAACAACACTTAAGCCCAAGCCGCTGCCAGGTAACGACCGACTTTGATCTAAACGCGAGAATCGTTCTAGTACTCGGCCATATTCTTCTTCCGGAATACCAGGCCCATTATCGTAAATTTTTAATTGGACCTCATTATTTTCCTCGGTAGCTACTAAGCCTACAGCGCCCTCGCTAGGAGAATTCTTTACTGCATTATCCAGTAAATTTGAGATCGCTTGAAACATCAAGTTTCTGTCACCATTTATAGTTAGTCTGGGGTCCGTATCTCTGACCAGCACCACATTGCGCTCATCCGCCACGCCTTGATAGAGATCTGCAGCGTCGGCCAAAATCACCGACAAGTCTATCTTTTCCAAAGTCGGGCTGTAAGAGCCAGATTCTATTCTGGCTATTCGTAACAGAGAAGCAAACGTTAGTAACAATTCATCCGCATCAGCCACACTGGATTCTAATTCCGCTCGCACTGTATCAGGACTACTGGCAGCAACCATCTCGATTTTATTACGCAAACGAGTGAGTGGTGTTCTAAGATCATGCGCAATATTATCGGAAACGTGCCTAACAGTACCTATTAAAGACTCAATCCTATCGAGCATTTCGTTCAAATGTTCAGCAAGCACGTCAAACTCATCCCCAGTCAACCTTGATTCGAGTCTTTTATCAAGTCCTCCATCTACAATCTCGCCCGTAGCTTTTGTAAACGCCGCGATGCGACGCAGAACCCTTCGGCTCATATACAGTCCGCCAAGTAAAGCAAAAATCAGTGTCAAACTGATTACCACTTGCAGCGAGCGCTTAAATACATTTTTTATTTGGCTGATTTCTTCGACGTTTCTCGCTACCAAGAATTGCACACCGTCAGGTAGCCTAGATATCCTACCTCGCGCAGGCACAACCGCTTCACTCTGAGGTAAAACATAAGTAAACTCGACCCAACCGTCATCGTCAGTTTTGGTAATTGGCCAAGATTTCAAATTTCCAGCTAAGGGTTGACCTTCGGGAGAGGCGAACTGGTATAACATCTTTCTAGTTAACCTTGCGCGCACAGATAAGGTTTTAATTAACCAATCCAGTCCTCGCTCGCGATATACTTTTGATAGAACTCTGACTTCCTCTTCAACAATCCGATCCGTTTCTCTTACAACTACTCCTATGGTTGACCAATAGAAAAATAGTGCGAGAACACTTAGGGAGATACCAAACACAACCGTATAAGAAATAGTGAGTTGGAAGGTAGTAGTCCTAGCGAACGCAAGAGTCTTTTTCAGAAATGAAGCCAATTAATCCTGCTCTTTGGATAAACGGTAACCTGCTCCACGAACCGTATGTAAAAGTGGATAAGCGAACCCTTTATCTATCTTGCCGCGCAACCTACTTACATGCACATCAATTACATTTGTTTGTGGATCAAAATGATAATCCCACACATGTTCAAGCAACATAGTCCGTGTTATGACTTGATCAGCATGCCTCATCAAGTATTCTAGCAAACGAAACTCTCTAGGCTGTAAATCAATGGAGCTACCGCCTCTGCTCACTCCGCGGGTAATCAGATTCATTTCTAAATCACCCAGACATAACAAAGTTTCTGGCCCATCAGGCGATGTTCTTCTGCACAAGGCGTCCACTCGCGCCTCCATTTCGCTAAATGCAAAAGGTTTTACTAAGTAATCGTCTGCTCCGGCTTTCAAGCCATCGACACGATGGTCTATTTCACCTAGTGCACTAAGAATAAGAATGGGAACTTTATTTCCTGAGGCTCGCAGTGTTCTTACTATAGTCAACCCATCAACGACTGGGAGCATTCTATCTAGAATGACTAAATCGAAATTTCCAGTCGTAGCCATGTATAAACCGTCCCGACCATCGCTAGCCGTGTCTACCAGATGACCACTCTGCAGCAATCCATTACATATGAAGTCAGCGGTATCCTTATCATCTTCAACTACCAGCAAGTGCATTACCATCCTCAGCAGAAAATTATCAACTTTTTACGTGTATCAATTGATACTACCCTACCAACCGACAACTTTCTTATTGATTAAAATTTTTTAATGCAACGAACACATATCTGTAATATTGGGCCTGTATTCTATGCGAGATGACAGAATGTATTTCACGTCACAGTTGTTACGATAAGGTTCCCCGCCCTTTTTAGAGTAATAATTCTTCTTGTCTCTAAGCCATCTTATCTCCTTGGCTTAGCGGCAAGAAGCGATTTTTCATGCTTGTATATCTTCAAACATCACACTCGACAAGTATCTTTCCCCTGCGTCAGGAAGTACTACCACTATAGTTTTACCCGCAAATTCCTCGGACTGCGCTATACGGGTCGCTGCCTCTGCGGCCGCCCCACACGAGATACCACACAGTAATCCTTCTTCTTTGGCTAGTCGCCTTCCCATCGCAACGGCCTCATCGTTTGAAACCTTCTCAACTCGGTCAATCATAGATAAATCAAGCGCACCAGGAATAAAGCCAGGGCCAATGCCTTGGATCTTATGAGGACCAGGACTTAATTCTTTTCCTTCTAAGGTTTGGCTGATAATTGGACTTTCAGAAGGTTCCACCGCAACACTTAAAATTGCTTTACCACATGTGTTTTTAATATACCTACTCACGCCTGTAATAGTTCCGCCCGTCCCAACACCCGAAACGAGCACATCAATTTTGCCATCTGATTGCGACCAAATTTCCGGCCCAGTAGTCTTTTCATGAATCGCGGGATTAGCAGGGTTCTCAAACTGTTGTGGCATGTAGTACCTTTGGGGATCTGTGCGTACTAGTGCCTCAGCCTCAGCAATAGCCCCTTTCATACCTTTTGCACCATCAGTTAACACAAGGTTTGCTCCAAATGCCTTAAGTACTTTCCGTCTTTCAAGGCTC
This sequence comes from uncultured Gammaproteobacteria bacterium, assembly GCA_938075585.1. Lineage (GTDB taxonomy): Bacteria > Pseudomonadota > Gammaproteobacteria > UBA4457. The sequence goes on from CALJHG010000051.1 coordinate 3,737, forward strand.
ATCGTCTCCGGCATTGTCAAAGTCAACTTGTAACCTCTTGCCGCACACACATACGCTAATGCTATTCCGGTATTGCCACTAGTTGGCTCAACTATCTCAACCCCATTTCCTAAGATCCCTTTTTCCTCGGCATCCCAGATCATAGCCGCCCCAATTCGACATTTTACAGAGTATGCTGGGTTTCGACCTTCTATTTTAGCCAGAACAATCGCGGCACTTTCGCCGATCACTCTATTAAGTCGGACCATCGGTGTGTCGCCTATCGCCAGAGAGTTGTCTTCATAATACGCCATTCACTTTATCTCCATCAGCCTTATTTTAAGTAACGTGCAATTCTATAGGTTAGGAATAACCTTTTCCCCAAACATTCGGATATCTTGCAGTGCTTCCTCTTGACTCGGACCGCCAGGTTGTCGCATTCTCAGCATCACATAATCTGGTTGAACAACTTCTTTCCACATTTGCAACTGCTCTAGACACTGCTCCGGAGAACCCGCTATCAGGCGCTCTTTAGCTAAAAGGTCAAAAGACAAATCATCGGCGCATGTAACGCCCTCAAGATGTTTATCAGACACATAGGCCCCACCCTCATAATAATATCTATGCGTAATCATAGTCGGCTCACTTTTCGCCACACATTCTTCCCAGGTCCCTCCAACCACACAGTCCCTCATGAGCACAATATAGGGCTTCCGGTTGTTCTTTTTGGCTTCGGCGCGATACTGATCGGCGTAACTTTTGATAATATCAAGAGACTGTATTGGGTCTGCAATCCAACCATCGCCCATTCTACCAGCCCTCTCCAAACCGACTGGAACCCAACCCGCCATCCAGATCGGAGGACCGGATTCTTGAAAGGCTGCAGGTGTTACGCGCACGTTCTCGATCGTATGATATTTGCTGTCATAACTAAATGGCTTACCTTTCCACGCCTCTCTTAGAATTTCTACACATTCCTCCGTACGCCCAGCCCTTTGCTTTAAAGGCACTCCGAACGCGTCAAAATCAGGCGGCTGATAACCTATTCCTACCGCCGCCACCATTCGTCCCTTTGTGGCTTGATCTATGACGGCTATATCTTCCGCCAGCCTGATGGGGTGGTACAAGGGTGCTAACAGTACGCAAGTACCAACTTTAATCTTAGTAGTTCTGGCCCCTATCATTCCCGCAAGAAGAACTGGGGAAGGTAGATAATTGTCTTCCTGCTGGTGGTGTTCTGTAAAAAAGAAACCATCAAACCCAACTTCTTCACATAGCTCGGCTTGCTCAGCTAGTTCGTCAAGCATTCCCGAAACATTACCTTCATCTGAGACATCCTGCGTGCATGGAAAATAACCGACTGGCAACATTTTCTACGACTCCTTATTAATATTCATCTGTGATCTTCTCATGGTCTCAAATATCGAATCCTGAAGCCACTATTTATTGAGATAGTCTTTTCTAGTAATCAATTTTTTCACGCAATTCGAACAATTGTTCTCGCAGTTCTAAGATATGCTTTTCCCAGTACTTTTGACTATGAAACCAAGGAAAGGCCAACGGAAAAGCTGGGTCGGACCAACGTCGAGCCATCCATGCAGAGTAGCCAATAATCCGTAAAGTACGTAATGTTGGAATCATCCTTAATTCTCTATAATCGAAGTCTCTAAATTCCTGGTAGCCCTCTAAAATGGAGTCAAGTTGAGTTTGTTGCTCGAATTGGTCACCGGACAATAGCATCCAGAGATCCTGGACAGACAGCGCCATACGCGCGTCGTCAAAATCGACAAAGTTTGGGAGGTCATCTCGCCATAATAGATTGCCAGAGTGACAGTCGCCGTGAGCGCGAATTTTTGAAAGTTTTATTGCAATCTCCAGATCGGACTCTATCAGCTCTGAAATAGCCTTGATCAGCTCAACATACGCTGGCCTGAGATCGCTTGGAATAAATTGACTCGAAATTAGTTGCGTATCTAGCTCAAGGTTAGCAACAGTCGCGATTGAAGGACGATGGGCGAACCTCGATCGAGAACCAATCGTGTGTATCCTAGCCAGAAAGCGACCTATCGTTTTTAGGTTGTCTATGGACGAAAGCTCGGGCGCTCTTCCACCTCTGCGCTGAAACACTGCAAGTCGGAAATCATCAACCACTGTTATAGACTCACCCTGTGCGTTCAAAAGAGGCGCCACAACCGGAAGTTCGGCAGATGTCAATTCGAAGCAAAACTCATGTTCCTCAACGATAGCACTGTAGCTCCAGCGCTTCGGGCGATAAAATTTGACGACTACAGGAACATCGTTTTCGATACCAACTTGATAGACTCTATTCTCATAGCTGTTGAGCGCCATCAGATGGCCATCGGGCTCCAACCCAAAAACCTCTACCGAGCTTAAAATAAAGTCGGGCGTGAGTTCTTTAAAATAATGAGGGTCGCCCACTAAACTTAAATGAGTACTCTTTCTTTTAACTCAACGATTTTATCCAGAACCGGTAATACTGTCTCCCGTCCTTCAGACGGCAATCCAAAAATAACATGGTTATAACCGAAAGATAATTGTTCTTCTAATTCCTTCGGGCTTTGAGGCGCGAGGAACAATGCCAAGTCCAAGTCTGCATATGCCTTTCCACTCTTTTCGCAAGCCTCTTTGACCAGATCCACTGTCCCTTCTCCAGGCCGCCCCCCGATAGGAAGCCATCCGTCGCCATATTCTGCAATTCTAGCTGGCGCATACTTTGAGTTTGAGCCTATCCAAATTGGCGGACCACCGGCTTGGATGGGTTTGGGGAAAGACCACATTTTTTCAAATTCAACAAAGTCACCGTGAAACTCTGGTTCTTCTTCAGCCCATATAGTTTTCATAGCCAGAATACGTTCTCGCAAGATCTTCCATCTCAAGTTAAATGGCGTGCCATGATTTTCAACTTCGGGCTTATTCCAACCCGCTCCGACACCAAATATAAACCGCCCATTGGATAGCCTGTCTATTGTTGCAACTTCTTTAGCCAGCGTGATGGGATGTCGCTGGCTAACTAAACAGATCCCGGTCCCTAGCCTAATCCTCTCAGTTACAGCTGCGCACGCCCCCAAGGCAACAAAAGGGTCATACGTCCTTAAGTACATCGATGGCACTTGTCCATCCGGAAAAAACGGCGAGCTGGTGTCAAGCGGTATATGAGTATGCTCGGGGAGAAATAACGTATCTAGGCCTCTTGCCTCTACTTCTTTTGCTAACTCAGCCGGTTGTATGGATTCATCCGTCGCAAAAATTATTACTCCGCTAGCTACCATAATTTATCTCGTGTTTTTTAAATTTTAGTTTTGTCATTCTCACCATTCCATCCCGTTCCCATTACGAGTAGATGAAAAAAATTCACCTGTTGGACCGTCATCTGGTAATGTTGCCAACATTACCGCGGTACTGGCACCCTCTGCAACGCTAAGGGGCGCATCATCTGTCCCCATGTCAGTGCGACACCAACCAGGGGATGCAGAATTGACTTTAAAGTTAGTGTCTATAACTTCTTTAGCGAATAGCGTGGTTAACGCATTAATTGCTACTTTAGATGACTGATACGCAGGGCCCATTACACCGTAAACGATAGATTCACGATTATTTATATTACTTAACGAACCCATATCACTCGATATGTTCACAATTCGGGGCGCCGGACTTTTAAGCATAAGCGGGAAAAATTCCCTGATAATCTCAAACGGTCCGAAAAAATTTGCGTCAAATGTATCTCGTATTTCTTTAACAGTTAGCGCGCTGGGCATGGTTCCCCATTCTTCCTCAAAGGTCCCGGCATTATTCACCAGAACGTCTAAACAGTTAACCAAATTGCTAATCGTCTTTACAGCCGCTGCGATACTTCCCGAATCAGTCGCGTCTAACTGTATTGGAGTCACCTCAGCAATCTCAAGCGCTATTAGTTGACCTGCAGCCTCTTTCCCTTTTTCAATATCACGGCATCCCAGAAATATTTTGTATCCTTTCTGACCTAGCTGCCGACAGATTTCTAAACCTAAGCCCCTATTTGCGCCGGTAACAAAAGCACTCCGATTACCATTTGTCATTTCTTTACCTCCCAAACATCACGTCTCATGGTATATTGCACCTCCGCGCTCTCGAAATTCTTGCGCCTTCTCCTCCATTCCTCGCTCTAAAGTCGCTTGTGATGGTTCCTCACCCGTCCCGTCAGCGTAATCCCTAACTTCTTGCGAAATTTTCATAGAGCAAAACTTCGGACCGCACATCGAGCAGAAATGGGCAGATTTGTGACCTTCTTTGGGTAAAGTCTGATCATGAAAATCCCTTGCCCGACCCGGATCTAAACTCAGATTAAATTGATCCTCCCACCGAAATTCAAAACGAGCTTTCGACAAAGCATTGTCGCGTAATTGTGAACCCGGGTGTCCTTTTGCTAAGTCCGCTGCATGAGCCGCGATCTTATAAGTGATTATGCCCTCCTTAACGTCGTCTTTATCTGGAAGACCCAAATGCTCTTTCGGCGTTACGTAGCAGAGCATGGCAGTCCCGTACCAACCTATCATAGCCGCTCCGATAGCTGAGGTGATATGATCATAGCCAGGCGCTATATCGGTAGTGAGGGGGCCTAGCGTATAAAACGGCGCCTCCCCGCAAGAGTCTAGTTGCTTGTCCATATTTTCTTTGATGAGATGCATAGGCACGTGACCAGGCCCTTCTATCATGGTTTGAATATCGTGTTGCCACGCTACTTTAGTAAGTTCGCCTAAAGTCTCAAGCTCAGCAAACTGTGCGGCATCATTAGCATCAGCAATACTCCCTGGCCTTAGGCCGTCTCCTAAAGAGAAGCTTACATCGTAAGCCTTCATGATTTCGCATATATCTTCAAAATGTTCGTACAAGAAGCTCTCTTTATGATGCGCCAAACACCATTTCGCCATAATCGAACCGCCACGGGATACGATTCCAGTCATGCGCGATGCTGCTAAAGGAACGTAAGGGAGTCTTACCCCAGCATGAATCGTAAAATAATCTACCCCTTGTTCAGCTTGTTCGATCAGCGTATCTCGAAAGATCTGCCACGTGAGCTCTTCAGCTGCTCCGTCCACTTTTTCCAAAGCTTGGTAGATCGGAACTGTTCCAATAGGAACTGGTGAATTTCGAATGATCCATTCACGTGTTTCATGAATATTTTTACCAGTAGACAAATCCATGATAGTGTCTCCACCCCAACGTGTGGACCACGTCATCTTTTCTACTTCTTCCTCGATAGAAGAGGTCACGGCAGAGTTTCCGATATTCGCATTGATTTTAACCAAAAAATTCCTGCCAATAATCATCGGCTCTATCTCTGGGTGATTAATATTTGCTGGAATGATAGCCCTACCCATGGCCACCTCTTGCCTGACAAATTCAGGAGTAATCGTCGCGGGGATAGCCGCACCAAGAGCATCACCTTTGTGGATTCTTCCGTGTTCGTATGCCTCAAAATTAACCGCTCTTTGATTTTCCCGTATAGCAATATATTCCATTTCTGGCGTTACTATGCCTGACCGTGCGTAATGCATCTGGCTCACGTTTTTACCAGATTTGGCCTTTCTAGGACGCCTATTTCTCTTAAAATGCAGATGCGCTAACTCGGGATCACCGGCTCTCAGTCTTCCGTACACCGACGTTAAGTCCTCGAGAATTTCAGTGTCATTCCTCTCCTCTCTCCATGCCCCTCTTAAACTAGGAAGGCCTTCTCTTAAATCAATTTTCGCAGCTGGATCGGTATAAATTCCCGAGGTGTCGTAGACAGTCACATCTGGATTAGAATGGCCGCCTGCTAGACCGGCAGTCTCAGTCTGGGAGATTTTCCGCATTGGCACTTTTATGTCGGAACGAGTACCCTCAACATAAATTTTTTCAGAACGTGGGAATGGTTGTACAGCTTCCTTATCGACGGTAGCAGACTGACTTAATGGGGTATCATCAACAACTGCGCTCATGTATAGCACCTCTAAAATTTTTCATGCCAAAAAGGCGAACTAAAACGAATGCGGGAGGTACGGGGGAAACCATGCTTTCCTAATTTGTGGTTAACAACTCAGGTTCAAAGGGTATGTTCTCAGCTTTGATTAAACATTAAAGCACCCCTAGCCTCTCGGCACTGTAACTATGTACGCTTAGCAGCGCAGATGCAAGCTGAGATTGCCTCACACCACTTCAAAATTAAGCTAACTTAGACTAATGATCCACATATCTAGCAAATAAACTACTCTCTAGCCCACAATTGGGCTAGAGAGTAAAAAATGAAGAGTCAAGGGTTCTCTTCATATGCAGGTACCGCTAGGGAGACTGGGCGGTACATGTACGTAATATAGTTCGCTTCTGATTACCCACAGGTGACCAGTGCATTAACAATTTTTAACCTATGTCCTAGCTACAATGTACCAGTTCGCTATTCGTCCTCGAAGAAATTGACAAACATAGGTATACAAACCTAAAGCGTCGTAGTACCTTTTTGAGGCACCAACATAGCAATATACTATCGTATCCTCGTCAACGCGGAGTAAATTAATGCGCGACATGATTGATCGCCTGAACACGAAATACCCGATTTGGAACGCTGGAATGGGAGCTGGTATTGCCGGTCCAGAATTAGCGTCCGCTGTATCCGAAGCCGGTGGTTTGGGTGTGCTCGGTTGCGGAGCGATGCAAGGTGCAGACGTAGCAGCCATGATTGCCGATACAAAGGTCCTTACCAAAAAGCCAATTGGTGCGAATGTAATTCTACCCATGTCTGACGGTAGCGATGTGGCAGCATGTTTCGACGGCGGTGTCGATGTACTTGTGCTGTTCTGGGATGATATTCAACCTTTCGTAAAAGACGCTCAATCTCGTGAGATTTTTATTTTAAGTCAATGCGGAAGCCCGGAAGACGCTGTACGCGCCGCCGATGCTGGAGCGGATGGGATTATTATCCAAGGAGTCGAATCTGGAGGCCACGTATCAAGCTCTCAGAAACTTAGCCAGAACCTTGAAACCATAATTAAACATGTGAATCCTTTGCCGTGTATAGCAGCTGGAGGCCTTTCCACAGGTGCACAAATCAAAGATATATTATCTCGCGGAGCAAAAGCCGTTTCACTCGGTACGCGATTCCTCGCGACTCACGAGGCGAATGCGGCTGACGAATATAAAAACCGACTGCTGACATCCAGAAGTGAGGACACGGTAGTCACTCAGCTATTTGATGGCGGATGGCCTAAGGCACCGCACCGAATAATTATTAACAAAGATTACAACACGTGGGTAGCAAACGGTTCGCCGGATGCCCCAAACCGACCTGGAGAAGGCGAATATATTGGCCATATAGCCCAGCCTGACGGCCGAGAATTAAAACTTTCTCGATACACCACGATGCCTGCGATTAAAGACTTTACTGGAAGTATCGAAAATCTGCCATTATATGCAGGCACCTCTATCGATAATATTCATACAATTGAGTCGGTAGAAAATTTGTTTAAAATACTACTAACCGAAATTGCTAACGCCGACAAATAGTCGAAACTTGAACTCATAAAAGAAACTGGGGAATTTCATGCGCGTAACACAGCCACTTAAAAGAAATCTACAACAGATCCCTGAGGAAACTGCTACCGTTTGTGGGGAACGTTCCCATACGTGGAGTCAGTTAGTCCATAGAATTTCTGCTTTAGCAGGTGGGCTAGTTAACCTTGGTTTGAAACCACAAGAGCGAGTAGCGATCGTGGCGCTAAACTCGGATCTTTACCTCGAGACAATATTCGCGGCCCCTTGGGCGGGCGGTGTTATCGTGCCGATTAATTATCGCTGGTCTGCTCCAGAAATAGCATTCGCTCTGAATGACTCTGGGACAAAAATAATTTTTGTCGACGAGACCTTTAGCGGTGTTGTCCCTGACCTAAAAAAACTCGTGGAACACGAACTAACCGTCGTATCTCTAGATGGCGCCTTTGAGGGTTGCGACGAAATTTACGAAGACCTCGTTTCTAAATCCTCCGCATTGCCTGAATTTGAAAATAGCGAAAATGATATTTCTGGTATTTTCTATACCGGCGGGACCACTGGCCGTTCCAAGGGTGTCATGCTTACGCATGGAAACCATATCTCAAACACACTTCAATTCACGGCTATGATGGAGACTAGTCCTGAGATGGTATTCTTGCATGCTGCGCCAACTTTCCATATAGCCGATGCTCTCTTTATATATTTAGTAACTCACATTGGTGGCAAACATGTTTTTATTCCTCGTTTTGACCCAGTCCTGAGCGCTCAAGCCATACAAGAACAAAAAATTACTGACGTGATACTAGTTCCCACTATGATACAAATGCTACTAGAGATGGAAAACTTCGAAAGCTACAACTTTGATAGCCTGCAGAGACTATATTACGGCGCGTCTCCAATGCCAGAAGCAGTTGCAAAAGATCTCATCGGCAAACTACCTCACTCAAAGGCTTACCATCTCTATGGACAAACTGAATCGGCGCCACTTCTAACCTGCTTGGACTCTAAATACCATGTTACGGATGGCCCTTTCTCCGGAAGACTGCGATCTGCTGGGCGAGCAATGCCGGCGGTCGAATTAAAAATCGTTGACGCCAAAGGGAACGAATGTCCGCGCGGTGAAATTGGTGAAATAATTGCCCGCGGCCCAAATATTATGAAAGGATATTGGGGACAGGAAGAACTAACTAAAAATACTGTGAAAAACGGTTGGTTGCATACTGGTGATGCGGCAAAAATGGACGAAGGTGGGTTCATTTTTATTAGTGACCGATTAAAAGACATGATTATTTCAGGAGGAGAAAACGTTTACTCTGCGGAAGTAGAAAATGCAATGTATCAATGTTCAGACGTTAGTCAATGTGCAGTGATAGGTGTCCCAGATGACAAGTGGGGAGAGCGAGTTCACGCAATAGTGGTGTTAGAAGAAAATTCAAATGCCACTGAGCAAGATCTTATAACGCATTGTAGAACACTGATCGCCGACTTTAAATGTCCCCGCTCCGTAACCTTTCGAGAGAACCCCCTGCCACTTTCCGGTGCGGGGAAAGTGCTGAAGACAGAGCTCAGAAAGCCGTTTTGGGAGGGCAAATCAAAGCAAGTAAACTAATTTCACTCCGGCATTAAAGGAAACTTTACTCGATTGTCATCTTTTTGTATCCAAGGTTGCGCAGTTTCGCAAAAAAACTCGACGGTGGGTTCTAACCAAGATGTGTCATCTAAAGTGCCAGCCTTTAAAAATGTAGTTCCCGGCATACTATGCACTACCGAATAAAGAGGCGAACCGCATTTTCCACAGAAATTTCTTTCGACTGGCTGACCACTCCGGCCAATTGTTTCGAAAACGGTTGGTTCGCCCTCGACCATTAGAGAGTCACTATTTATGCCTACTACAATCGAAAATGCAGTACCGCATAATTTCTGGCAATCTGGACAATGACATACTCCCGTCACGTTCGGTTCATCTGTGCAATCGAAACGAATATCACCACACATACACCCACCTTGTAATTTAGACATATTCCAACTCCGCTTTTTTCTATGAGAATCTACTATGTTGACTATACACGATAGCAATGAATTCAGAAATTATTGTACTCTGATCAGCTTGAAAAAATTAGGATCTCTATAGCGCTAAAAACTAACTAGACCGAAACAATAGTTACTAAAATTTGCTTTTGAACCACAATAAAGCGGGTTGCGATTAGCGAAAATCTGTTTAAGATGCTTACATAAAATACTATGTGGTAACTATGTGGTAATCAGGGAGGGAAACTAGCCGATGAAATTAGGGATGAATATAAGAAACTGGGGCCCGACAGCAACTCCAGAATTCCTCTCAAAATGCGCGAGGAGTGCCGATAACTCAACATTAGATTCGATATGGCTAAATGATCATTTGGGGTTGCCCGAAAAATTCGATAATGTTTACGGAATTCCGTCTGATATGGGCGATATCATAGATCCTCTTGGAGTCTCAAATTTTTTGGCTGGTATCACTGAGCGTATCCGATTTGGTACCGGTGTACTCGTCATTCCGTACAGGCCGGCACTAGTAACCTGTAAATTAATAACAAGTATTCAAGTACTGTCAGGTGGTCGCTTTCTATTGGGTGTAGGCCCGGGATACTTAGCCGAAGAATTTACCGCCCTTGGGGTGCCTAGAACAAAGCGAGGAGAGATCACCGATGCAACACTCAAATTCTTGCGTGAAGCATCCGAGAAAACGCTACACACCCTACATGGCCAAGATTTTCTAGTTAAGCCTAAGCTAGTTCTTCCCCCAATATATGTAGGAGGCAAAGCTGAAATTGCAATCCCGCGAGCATTGAAATATGGGAACGGATGGCAACCCGCAGCTGGCGAGACACCAGCAGCCCTAAAAGCCGCTATGGAAACATGGAACAATCCTGACAATAGCGAGAGTTTTAAGAAACTAGATATTGTGATGATGAAAACACTGCCGCTGGAAGATCGCAACGCAGCTATAGATATACTCTGCGAGTATAAGGAAGCGGGTGTTACTGAATTTGTGCACACACAAGGGTACGAAAGTACCAACCATTATGATGAAGTTGTACAATTAATTGATACGGAAATGAGAACTTCGATAAGATAACCGGAGCACCTAAGCGAGCCACTTTCAAATGTCATATAAGCACATATCTGTCACGCCCATCACTCCAGCGATTGGTGCCATAATCGGTGATGTCGATGCTAGCAATGATCTGCCAAAGGAAACCATTTACGAGATCCGGAAAGCTTTTTTAGAGCATCAGGTAATATTCCTTCGTGAGCAGAAGCTCCATCCCAAAGAGCTAGTTGCCTTTGCTTCGAAATTTGGTGATATCGGATATTACCCTTTTGTTGAAGGAATGGAAGGACACCCAGAAGTAACCGAGGTAATCAAAAAGGAAGATGAAACTATTAATTTTGGTGGCCTGTGGCACACAGATACGAGTTATTTAGAGAGTCCTCCACTAGGATCTTTACTTTATGCTTTACGCGTGCCCGAAGTTGGCGGCGATACGTTGTTTGCTAATATGTACCTTGCCTATGACTCGCTATCGGATGGCATGAAAAAAATAATAGCTCCTCTCAGAGGGATTAATAGTGCTGAAAAACCTGATGCAGCGGTAACTAGAATTAATCGAGCGGCAGAGAGGCCAAAAGATGCCGAAGCTATTAAGACTATATCCAGTCATCCGCTGGTGAGAACACATCCAGAAACCGGTAAGAAAGCACTTTATTGTAGTAGCGCACATACCACACATATAGAAGGAATGACCGTTGAGGAAAGCAAACCTATCCTCGAATATCTCTACCAGCAGCAACAACGCGAAGACTTTAGTTGTAGGTTTCACTGGGAACCGGGCTCTTTAGCCTTCTGGGACAATCGGGCCGCTCAGCATAATGCACTCAATGATTATCATGGATTTAGGAGAGTCATGCATCGCGTGACACTAAGTGGAGAGAAGCCTTACTAATTATCGTTGAAAAGACGTTTTGACGGGAGCAACAAAATGAAAGATAAAATATTTTCAGAAAACGAACTGCGTGAAATGGAAAAACGAACGCTCGATAGACTGTTGGAGGCGATAGACCACGACGACAATGAAGCCGCTAAAAAGATAGCAAGTCGCATGTACAACGAATTTTTAAGCATGCATGATCTCTACAGGAATTGGATCACGGCAACACTTACTGAAATTGGAGAAAAATTTGGTGACGAAGTGTTGGATGATGTCATGGTTGAGGGCGTACGTGCGTGGTGGCAGCCAATAATCGAGAAGCTACCTAAAAGTGAAGACACATTGGCGGCACGAGTAAAAATGTTTGTTTCTGGCCTGCATGGACATCTGCAGCCATTAGGCATCAAAGAAGACGAAGAGAAAATAGAAATCAAACTGCGACCGTGCGGTAGTGGAGGACGATTGATTACCGAAGGAAAATACGACGGAGATAATGCCTTCCTTAAAATTGAACAGCCACAAAAAATGACTTATGGCAGAAAAAATTACCCAGTATATTGCGCGCATGAATACGCTATGGAAAAAGTAGATATTCAACAAAATGGTCGGCCATTTGTGGTAGTTGAGCCGGCAAAAAATTTAGGTTGTGATGATTGCTCGCTTTTAATCTATAAAGATCCTAATAAAATCCCCAATAAATATTACGAACGAATAGGGATGAGCAAACCGAAAAATGATGGGGCGGAATCTTAACTTTCAAAAAGAATCTCTCACGGCAGGTAAATCACGACCTAATAAAACAGAGAAACTCTCCAAAATTCTCAAGGTTAAGCCCCAGATCACCTCCTCTCCATATAGAATGCCTGGATAGGTATTATTCCTACCACCGATAGTATAATTGATGGAGGTTACAGCGTCCTCATCGAACAAATGACTTACCGGCACCCAGAATACTCGTGAAACCTCGTCTTTGTCTTTCGCATGTGCCAGATCGCGTCTTTCGAAAGGGATCTGATATAAAACTGGAGTTAAAGTAAGAGATTCCTTCAAGTCACGACGTTGCACGTCTCTTATGGGCAGTTTACCTATCCGGTCGGTCGACTTTAGGGCTAATCCAACCTCTTCTCGCGTTTCTCTTTCTGCGACTTCCTCGGGGCATGAATCACTAATGGATGCCCTACCACCAGGAAATGCGACTTGACCTGACCAAGGATCCCCGATTCGTGTGGCTCTTCTAATAAAACATACTTCCATATCAGAGGTGTCAGCAACAAAAATCATAGCAACTGAGGCGCACGAATGATTAGGCACAAATACCGGATCATCAGGGCTGCGTGACCGCAAAGCCGCATCGATTTCCTCAATAGTTAGCAAATTATTTACTGACCGCTGGTTAATGCAGAAACACTAAAAAGTCGCTTAATCTTTGAAGGTTTCATCACAGGATGGACAGTTTCGGAGACTGCATGGACCAAAGTAGCTCTGTTAGACAACAAATTAATATTCGATTGACCTCTCCAGCTAACAACCGAATTCTCTGCACGAGTTTCGCCTACTTTAGGTGATTTATACATTGCATCAAAAATCTTCCACAGTTGATCCTCGTGATTAAACACTAGCGCGTTCACAATATCGAACGTCTGATTATCGATAAACATAATCTTACTTTTATAAGGATGTCCATCCCATGTCGACTTCAGTTCAACGACATGACAATCGCGCAATTGCCAACGATCAATCACTGCACGACTGAAGGGCCCTCCAAATCGTAGCAATGCACCGTCAGAGTCAATGACATCCAACACCTTTTTTCTACCTAAATACTCCCATTTATAATCAAGCACCCGCCCAGCGAAGCCTTCGAAATCATCCAGGGTCACTTCAGACCCCATAAAGCTATCAGACCTTTCTTTCGCAGAGTACCTCCGCACCCTTCGCTCGGTTGGAGAGTAAACATTGACCTGATCATCCGCGTGAGCGTCCTGTGCTCTCTCAACCACAAATTTCATACCCGCAACATCGAACGGATCAACAAACTCAATATAGTCCTTGAAAAATTTTTCTTCCGCGCTAGGAACTTTCATTCTATATGAAGATGACGGTAACCAAGCTAGATTACTTAAGTACACGCGGTGGTATTTTTGAGTAACTCTGCGCTCGATCCGCCCCTCTCCTTCTACTCCATATTTTTGAGCATTCTTAGTGTTATCGCTACCACCTTGATCAATGTATGTCATTGTCAATTCATCAACCTTATATCCGGTATACTGCCAGCGATGGATGTTATTCCATGCGACCATTAAACCAGCATTTCGGGACGAAGCGGCGGCAATCTGCTCATTAGAAAACGGCCGCCCGACCAAATAGTTTTCTAGCTCGCCACCAGGACCCAAAGTTGCTTGGCCCGCGTACTTATCTGTCGCAACCTGGTAAGACAAAAAAAGAGGGTAATTTTTTGTAGCCTGTATTGTTATAGAACTGTCTTTATAGGCAAATTCATCAACGTAGCCAGGAGGCATAAAAGGCCTTATCAAATCCAAGTTATGACCACTAATAACCATTCCTGACGCGGGCGCATCCATGGTCACAGTTTGATCCAACCAATCAACAATATCACCTCGAGAGACGGATTGAGCGTTTGAATGCCAAGCCAAAATTAATAACGAAATAGAAAAAACACTCTTAGCAATAATTCGACTAAACATCAAAACACCCCGTTACCCCTAAAGGAAGCAAAATAAATCTCCTAGACGCACTTAAAAATCCGTTTTACGCAGCCTCGGTCTCAAGTCGCTTCTCGATATCATCCAAAATCGGCATCAAATACTGTTTAAATTTCGACGGATCTTCAGACATCGGAAAGTGTCCCATCCCTTCCATCAAAGTATATGACGCTCCTGGAACCTTATCAGCTAATTCTTGACACAGTTCTGGAGTAGCAGACCAATCATAGTCTCCACTTAAGACATAAAACATACACTTATTCGTATCTATATCGCCAGCAACCTCTCGGAGATCGTGTTCGACGCCGTAATAATTTAAGTCACCTGAAAAAACGGCAGGGGCGCCTTGACTATACATAAATACTGTTTCACGAACATTTGACTCAGGTGAGTGCGGGGAACAAAGACTCATCATCATCGCTGGCTTTGCATCATTAGACAACCGAGGGTGCCGCCACCACTGTTGGAACATTCTATCAAAGCCCCCGCTCCAGCAAGACGACTCGATACCAATACTAGCTCTGAATTCTTCTGGGTGATGATAGGCTAAGTCAGCCGCCAGATGCCCCCCCATCGAGCATCCCATAAAAACAGGTTGGACCAACTCTAATTCTTTAACGAACCTGATCCAAAAAGCCATGAACCAATCTTTCCTTAACTTATACTCATCTTCCCAGTAGCGATTCTCGAAAGGCGGCAGAGATTTCCCATGAAGAGGCAGGTCCACCGCAATTATTCGGAACCGAGAAGTAACGTCTTTGTCTTCTAGCAAGTGACGCCACTGCCTGCCATCCGATCCTGCTGTATGTTGGCAAACAATAGGGATACCTTCACCAGCTTCCTCAAAATAGACACGGTGCTCCACACCCTCTACGTCTAAGTAAAGATACTTACCTTTTATATCTGAATAACGAGCCATATTGATCTCCTAAGCAGCTATCTTCTGAGCGTTGAAACATTTCGCCATACAATGATGAATACGGCGTATCGAATAGTAATAGGCATAAGCAGACTCCAAGTCGCCTCCAAAATCTAAGGCATGGTGCATCGAGGCCGCAAACCAATCGTGATAAAATGGTTTTGGCTTAATCTCTAAAGTTTCAAGCCAAAAGTCTTCCGGTGCAGAGAAATTAATTGTATAAGGATCAAAACCATCGCTTCCTTTTACAAAGGTCGAAACTTCACCATCTTTAATGGTCATGTAATAACAATCTTCACCTACCCCAAACCGTAAATCACAGTACCAATATCTCGCGCTCAGCCGGAACTCTTTGTCAGAGTTTAACGCGTCCTTAATCGCCGAAGTCGGCAAATCCACCAAAATCCCCATCCACGTACTCCTTACAATCGGCACACTTAAAATGTGAGCGATTTATTAAAACCCAATACTCCAATACTCCAATACTTGTTTTACATGAAAGTTACCAAAGCATGAACAACAATTCAGCCTCCAACGAAGAACAAACGTTCTGATCTTAATGGCCATCTAAGTATCTTACAGCTATTTCACCCTAAGGAAAACATAGCCTAAAACGCGTTCCTAAAAATATTTAGCCCAAACAATTTGTGCGATACTTCTCAGATAAACAACAATTTTATGATGTTGCAAAGCGAGAAAAACATGGAAAGACTTAAACCTTTATCGGAACATTCATTAAAACAAAGTCAAATCGACTTAGTCAACGTAATAGCGAACGGACCTAGAAAAAATACAATTGGAAGTAATCCGATGTCCGGACCTTTTGGGGTATGGCTCAGGACTCCAAGGCTGGGAAATCCCTTGCAAGCGCTGGGCGCGGCTCTTCGCTTTGATAGTCCATTAGACGACCAAGTGCGTGAAATAGTTATTTGTACCGTAGGTACATTTTATAAAGCGCACTTCGAAGTAGCCGTGCACCTTAAGCTGGCTATAGAGAGTGGTGTCGATCAAAAGGAATTAAAAAAGCTATGCGAAAATAAAACCCCTAACTTTCCGGAAAAACATCAGATCGCCTACATCTTTTCAACTGAGCTGTTGGAACAGAACGTGGTTTCAGACGAAACTTACACTAGAGCTGCAATATTTTTTACTGAAGAGCAACTAGTAGCCCTAGTATCTACTATCGGTTACTACTGCCTAATTTCCCACACATTGAACGCGTTTAACATCCCACTGCCAGAAAACATGAGTGAGCCATTCAGCTAGTGGGAAGACCCGCAATTTAAGTTATGCCAAATTGCTCGAACACGTCTTCGTTATGGGCTCCTAGAGCAGGGCCAGGGGCATTAACCTTTCCTGGGGTCATTGAATAATGTACGGGCACACCCGCAACCGTCAATTTCAATGCAGGATCAGCAAAACTAAGCTCGGGTAACATATCTCTGGCCTGCACATGGGGATCATCCGTCAGATCTGCGATATTATTGACCGGCCCATAAGGAACTCTACCTCCCAACTTCTCGCCAATTTGGTGCTTGGTCATGACTGAGGTCCACTTGGTAATTTCAGTCCGTAAATCGGCGGCGAACTTTACTCTTAACTCATTACTCGAAAATCGTTCGTCATTGCCCAGTGTGGGGTGGGCCATAACCGCCAAAAGCTCTTTCCACTGAACCTCGGTCGGACAACCGATGGCCACCCAACCATCTAGCGCTTCATAAACCGAAAATGGGTTGACCAAAGGATGTTCGTTACCCTCACCTTCCGATATTGTTCCATCTACTGAATACCTATATATGCTCCTCTCACAGACAGCCAGCATTGCATCATACATTGCCACATCTAAAAATTGACCTCGCCCGCTTCTCTCCGCGTGTCGAACGCCCGCCACAATACCAAAAGCCGCCATTAAGCCTGGTACAATATCACCTAGCCCGGGTCCTGCTTTCATAGGAGTACCGGTAGGCCCGGTCATCGCCATAAAACCACTCATTGCCTGAGCTACAATATCAAATGCAGGCCATTGAGAATATGGGCTCTCTCCGGTCCTACTATCTCCGAAACCCCTGATCGCCGCGTAAACAAGTGATTGATTGTAATCTCTCAGGATCTCATAACTTAAACCGAGGCGTTCCATCACCCCATGTCGAAAGTTTTCGACGACTACATCAGCACTTTCAACTAACTTTAAAAACCGTGCCTTATCCTCTGGGTTTTTCAGATCGAGGACAATACTGCGCTTATTCCTGTTGATACTGTGAAAGTAACCGCCCTCTTCTTTTTTGGGATCATCACGGGAAAATGGGCCCAGCGGACGCGACATATCGCCGGTGGGCGGCTCGACCTTTATGACATCCGCACCATGGTCTGCCAGGATCATCGTACAGTAGGGACCCGCCAGCATTTGAGTGAGATCTAAGACAACAATCCCCTCTAAAACCCCGAAGCTATTTTTATCACTCATACGCAACTCATAGAATTTTGCTTTGCCTACCAGACCTCATCTATCGCCCAAGCATGTTGTCAGATATTATTCTTAACTGTATCTCAGAAGTGCCTTCGAAGATTTTTGTTAGCCTCGCGTCTCGCCAATACCTTTCAACTGCGTGTAACTTCGTGTAACCCGCTCCACCCAATATTTGCAATGCATCACTAGTAACACGCTCGGCCATCTCGCTGGCATAATATTTCGCCATAGAAGCCTCTTTGTCACAACGCCGACCCTTGTCGATACACGTGCAAACATAATATAAAAGTTGCCTAGCAGCCTCAATATCAGTTGCCATTCGGGCTATTTTAAACCGGAGATCTTGAAACTGGGCTATCGCTTTACCAAACTGAGTCCGCTCTTGCGCATATTTCATCGCGTCTTCAAGAGCTCCCTGCGCTAAACCTATAGATCGCGCAGCAGTATGCGCCCTCGCCTCGTCTAGACCCTTTGCTAGAGCATAAAAAGCCTTCCCTTCTTCCCCTATTAATGCCTGAGGACTAACCATTACTTGGTCGAAAAACAACTCCCATGTCTTCCACCCGAAATATCCAATTTTAGGAATAATACTTCCTTGCACTCCTGCAGGCAGTTCTCCTCTCGGCTTATCTATAATAAATGCACTTATACCTTGGTGACGTTTATTAGGGTTTTGATCCATATTAGTTCTCGCAAAGAGTAATATATAATCAGCCCCATCGGCGAATGTACACCAATACTTATTTCCTGTTATCTGCCATCCATCTGCGGTACTCTCTGCTCGGCACGAAATTGAGGCCAAATCAGATCCCGTATCGGGCTCTGATAATGATGCAGCGGCTAAGTAATCGCCTGCGACCACCCTGGGGAATACTTTTTCTTTCTGTTCATCGGTAAGTAGGTCCATCACTAAAGTGCCATTTCCTCTTGCGATAATACTTGCTACGCTCATCCACCCCCTCGACAATTGCTCAGTAATCAAACAATACTCGAGACACCCTAGGCCACTTCCCCCATATTCCTCGGGAATACGAATACCGAAATAACCCATGTCAGCCAACTTTTTCCTAAGATCAATTGGAATATCACCTTGTTCAGGGTCCAACTTATTAGCGACGGGCAATACCTCGTTTATAGTGAATTCCCGTGCAATGTCACGAATCATAATATGCTCTTCGTTTAACAATCCGCTATATGACATTGATTCACTCCTCCGTATAGTTTCCGAACCAGAAAAAGAAAATTATTATTAAGGATAATTAAGTGCTCGCGACTTGTATCACACCCGCATCGGACAAAACTTTCATTTCTTCGTCACTCTTATCCAGCAAGGTTTTTAGCACCTCGGCATTATGTTCCCCTAAACATGGAGCCACGTATTCACTGTCAGACTTATAATCAGAAGTTTTTATAGGCATTCCGGGGATCTTAAATTCTCCTACTAATGGATCGGTTATAGTACGAACTGTTCCACGTTCGACTAAATGAGGATGGGTTACCGTATCTTCGACGCTTAGCACCGGAGCACAAGGAACATCAAACATTTCTAAACGTTCAATCGCGGCCGATACATCAGGGAAAGTGGCCAACCAGTTCTCAACCAAAAGAATCACTTCATCTAAACGTTCTATTCTTTCAGCATCGGTCTGCCAACCACTTTTATCAACAAATTCTTGTTTTTCCATGGCTGCACAAAGATCTTTCCAATGATGCATGAAAGCCATCAGCATAATATCGCCGCCTTTCCCCCTATAAACGCCACCGGGGCACAAGTAAGAAGTGTGGCGACCACCTCGAGTCGGTTTAATCTCTCCGCCACTACCGGAGTACTGATGCACATTTACCTCATGATTATGGTAGTAACAGTCAAGGAGCGACACATCAAGATATTGTCCTTTGCCTGTCCTCTCGCGATGTAATAGAGCTGCGGCGATCGCAAATGCACCGTGCACTCCGGTACTGACATCGCCTATACCTACCAGAGGAATATTTGGAGCCTCATCCGGATCTCCAATCATACTTGTCACTCCCGAATACGCCTGGGCGATGTAATCGTAGCCGGGCTTATTAGATAACGGCCCCGTTTGACCTAAAGCTGAAATAGAGCACATTACTATATCTGCCCGCAATTTCTTCAGTTCATCAAAGTCCAGTCCCATCTTAGCCATTACACCTGGCCTAAAATTCTCAACAACAACATCGCAGTGGGGAACGAGTTCTCTTACGATACTCATTCCTTGAGGAGTACGAAGATCCACGCATACGCTTTTCTTGTTTAGATTGTGCTGTATGTGATAGAAACTTCTATCACCTTTTAGTTTAGAAACTTGGCGGGTCATATCTCCCAAAGGAGCACCTTCAATCTTAATCACTTCCGCCCCCATTTCGGCGAACATTCTGGTGCATGTGGGCCCAGCCAGCGCACGCGTAAAATCTAATATTCGTACGCCTGTCAATAAATGTTCATTATTCATGTCACTCAACCTCAACGACTAGTTTTAGAGCTAAGGCGCACTTTTAAGGAAGCTGCTCTATAGGTTTAACAAATCTTTTTTTCTGCTGCCTGAATGGCTTGGAGAATTAGTGTGTTTATAGTCATAGGTCCTACCCCGCCAGGCACAGGAGTGTAGGCACGCACCCGCTCAGGCAACCCGCTCAAGTCTATATCCCCAATCCCTCCGGGATGATACCCGGCGTCAACAACTATCGCGTTGTCCTTAATCCAGTCCGATTGAATGAATTTAGGTTTTCCGACAGCGCCAACGACTAGATCTGCTCGACTGATAAAATCAGCTAGGTTCTCAGTCCTAGAATGACAAATAGTCACCGTTGCATTCGCCTGTAATAACATCATTGCCATAGGCTTACCCAAAATTGGGCTTCGCCCTACGACCACTGCCGATAGGCCCTCTATTTCGCACTCGTAGTGAGAGAGCAATCTAATAATTCCGGCCGGTGTGGCGGACCCATACGCGAACTCTCCCATCGACATCAAACCAAACCCATTCGACGTAACACCATCCACGTCCTTTTCAATGTTAATCGTATCAAAGCACATCCTCTCATCGATCTGAGGCGGCACTGGGTGCTGCAGTAAAATTCCGTGAACATCGGGATTCGAATTAAGGAGCTTAATCTCGTCTATAAGACCCTGAGTAGATGTGCTGGACGGGAGTTCCACTTTAATAGAGTCCATGCCAACCCGACGACACGCATCACCTTTCATCCGCACATAGGTTTCGGAAGCTGGGTCCGTTCCAACTAAAATAGTCGCAAGAATGGGTATTCTCCCTCTCCCTGACTCTTTAATTGCGGCTACGCGCTCCGAAAGCGCAGTTTCTTGTGCAGCAGCTAATGCTTTCCCATCTAAAACAACCGCCACCATTAAATACTCCTAACTTTCCATCAACGCGCCAACAGATCTTGGCGAAAAATCTGTTTTCTTATTCCTCTAAGTATTTAATCCAACAAGAAAATCGTCGACTTTAAAATTTCCGCAAACATTTCCTGCATCATCAAAAAATTCGACTAGCTTTTCGTCAATACCTCGATAGCTGACGTAGGCAATGGTATCCTCTAAGAATTCTTCATCGTGTATGTCATTCAAAGGTTGAAAGCAATAGTCTCCAGGCCCGAACGTACAACCAATCGAGTGATTTTTCACTCTTCCCTCTAGAACAAATACATGAGTCTCGCAAGTATGCTTGTGTTCCCCAGAGCGATAGCCACCTTTTATTTTAAAAAGCGCCTCTACAGAATTTTGTTTTTCGTCTACTGACAAAACCTTCACTGAGAAGTTTTCGTCTAGCTGGCACCATTCTTGTTGGCTCGACATACCCGCGGAGACCTTTATGGCCGGTTCGTTATTAATCGCAACGCTCATCTCTTTCCCTCCCTACTGCTGACACAGCAAACTTGTGTGAACTAAAAGGTAAAAGATACCATGAGTGCGAGTCAAACTATAGTAAATCGAATTGTATATCAGCTATTCCCGTTATAAAGTTATATTAGTCGAGAATATCAGCACCAGCAGGTAGAGGTATCACGCATAACATCTATAAAGGGAGTCAAACATGCCACAGATTGTTCATGGCAAGCCAGTACGGATTTCGAAGCGCGTACAAAGGATCACTGCGCCCAACAAGGGTGCGATGACTGGGCCAGGTACTAACTCTTACATTGTTGGGACTGAGGAACTTGCGCTTATCGACCCAGGCCCTTGTATCGAGAGCCACATAGACGCGATACTAAAAGCCACTGCATCTCGGCTAAAATGGATCTTAGTTACTCATACTCACCGTGATCACTCTCCTGCCGCGCTGCCTATAGCTCAAGCGACAGGGGCGAAACTTGTCGGAAATATTATCCCAAATGATGGCTTTCAGGACGAGACTTTCCAAGGAGCGACGGCTTTAAAAAATGACGAGCTCATATCTAGTAAAGAATACTCTATCCGAGCTCTACTAACACCAGGACACGTCTCGAATCATATTTGCTATCTCGTAGAGGAAGACAAGATTCTGATTACTGGTGATCACATGATGCAAGGCTCAACTGTAGTGATCGTGCCTCCGGCTGGAAACATGAAGGACTATATCGATTCCCTTAAAAGAATGCAGACTTACGATGTGAATCACGTTGCTCCCGGGCACGGCGATCTGATTGAGCAACCCAATCGTGAAATCATGCGCCTAATAGATCATCGACTGAAGCGCGAAAAAAAAGTACATAACGCACTGACTAACGCTAGAGAAGCCACTATCGAGGAGCTAGTCCCAGTAGTCTATGACGATGTTGACCCATCTCTGCATAAATGGGCCGCAATGTCACTTCATGCACATTTGATCAAACTAGAAATTGAGCAAAGCGTCGCTAAAAATGGTAGTAGTTGGATCATTACTTAGTTAGCGAAGCAATTTCCGCATGTCAAAAATAATGAGGGGAGTAAAATGAATTGGCTAAGAGTAGGAAACATCGAGGTTGCAAGAGTAGTCGAATCAAATGGTCCATTCATGTCGATATACGACTTTTTCCCAGATGCGACGGATGAAAAGCTCGCACCGCACAGAATTTGGTTAGAACCTGATGCGATTTGTCCAAAAACAAATATGCTGATTATGCCAATTCAAAGCTATGTGCTAAGAACCGATAAATTTATAATTTTAGTTGACAGCTGCGTAGGCAATCATAAGACTGTCAACTGGTATCCTGCTTGGCACCAAAAAACTGATAATTCCTTTCTATCTAATCTGAGTAATCTGAGTATCCATCCTGACGAAATTGATATCGTGCTGTGTACGCATTTACACGTTGACCATAGTGGCTGGAATACTCAACTGTCTAACGGGCGTTGGGCACCTACTTTTAAGAACGCGCGTTACATACTCTCAAAAACTGAATGTGAAAATGCGGCGCATCTATCAGAAAAGTATGGAGACCCCACTTATAACGAGAACGTTTTGCCTATCATAGAAGCCGGGCAAGCCTTACTAGTAGCTGATGACTACCAGATAGACGACAGTGTCTGGCTAGAGCCGACTCCTGGCCATACTCCCGGCCATTGCTCCATCCGGTTATCCCATCGAGACGAAAACGCGGTCATCACTGGTGATCTCATCCATAGTCCAGTGCAATGCCAATTTCCGCACTGGAATTTTAAGTTTGATACCGACAAAGAGCTCGCGGCGAAGACCCGCTTAAACTTCCTGGAAAACTACAGTGACTGTGACGTAAAAGTTTTAACCTCGCACTTTCCGCAACCATCCACGGGACGAATAGAACTGAATGGCGATGCATTTAAGTTTAAGTACGACAAGTGACCAACCTAAGTGGTATCAATTCTTTCCTGCATAAAAATTCAAAAAATCGCCAGCAACTGTTCGAGGCTTTTCGATCATCGGCAAATGTCCAACATCTGGCATAAGTATTATTTGCGCTCTCAACAGCTTTTGTTGAAACCCCTTAATGCCAGAGCAATCTAAAATCTTGTCAGAATCACCCCAAACTAGGAGGCTCTTTGTTTGTAGTGTGTCATTGACGTCCTCAACCGCCAGCGGAGAATCAAAAATTTCTTCAAAAACCTTACGATTAAAAGCGGATACGCGCGAGGACCTGTCTAGTAACACTTTTTTGAATCGTTTGGGTATGACAGGCGGCTTAAAGAAACATAGGCGCGCCAGTTCCTGCAGTTGCTGCTCTGTCTCCACAATCAAAGGGTTTGAGTTTTCTTCTAGTGCAAGCATGAATTCACTAGGTTCAGCCGATAGTGCCCCGGCAGGGGCCAGCAACCAAAGTTTGTTAACACGGTTTGGATACCTATACGCAAACATGAAAGCGAGATAACCGCCCATGGAGCTACCGCCGAGGTTAATCTCAGACAAATTCAGACCGTCAAGAAACATCTTAAGGCGTGTTATCTGTGCCTCACGCCCGTAGCTAGCCTCAGCTTTTCGGTCAGCTTCACCAAACCCTGGCAGATCGGGCGCGTAAACTGTGAAATGATCCGTTAAATACCTACCCACAACAGACCAGTGATCCTTGTCGGCACCAAATCCATGTAATAAAACTAATGGTGGTCCGTCTCCGCCGACAAGATAGGATATTCGATGACCATCCACATCACAGTACCGCACATTTAATTTAGCTCTTAATCTCGTAAAAAGAACTAGCGCATCAAATAATCTCGCAGGGATAAAAAAGTAGGAGAGGATCACGCACCCTAGAATTAACCCCAAGACTGTTAGTAGTATATTAGTCATATTTATCCCTTATTTACCTGATAGCGTTGTAGCCTGCATTATCGCTATACTACTTGAGAGTAGCAGTAAAACACATCTAAGGAATGCTTCAATGGATTTAGGATTGAAAGGTAAAAATGTCATCATCACTGGTGGCAGTAAAGGGATAGGGAAAAGCACAGCGCTAGCAATGGCCAAAGAAGGCGCAAATATTGCGATCTGCGCTCGGGGAGAAGAGGCTCTAAAAAGTGCTGCACATGAAATATCGTCGCAAGGGATCCGATGCTTTCATCGATCGGTTGATGTGGCTGATGCAAATGCCCTTGCAGGATTCATGGACCAAGCTAGAGATACTTTTGGCACTATCGACGTGTTAATAAATAACACTTCCGGCTTTGGGATGACTGATGATGAGACTGGATGGCAAGTCAGTATCGACGTCGACCTAATGGCAAGCGTTCGCGCTACACAACAAGTTATACCCTGGATGGAAGCGTCCGGTGGCGGCAGTATTGTCCACGTCTCTTCGATTTCAGGGTTAGAGAGTGGTTCACCACCTGCCTATGCCGCAGTAAAAGCCGCACTCCTAAATCATACCAAGACTACCGCAGCAACAGTTGCAGAGAAAAACATTCGAGTCAACTGTATAGCGCCGGGATCTATCTACTTCGAGAACGGCTTCTGGGATATTGTGAAGCAAAACGATAGAAGTATGTACGATGGGATTGTAGGTAGTATCCCATTTGGCAGAATGGGGACACCTGAGGAAGTAGCAGATGTCATTACATTCGTGGCTTCGTCTCGCGCTAATTGGATGTCAGGCGCGACGATTGTTGTCGATGGTGTGCAACATAAAGGTATTTACTAAAACACTGAGGGATAGAGAGAGAAATTATGAAAGAAAATACTTATTACTCGGAATCCGATCACGGCCCGTGGTACACGGTAAATCTAGGGAAATTCACGCTAGAAGAAGGAATAACTTTACCAGAACTTAATTTAGCGTACGCCACGCATGGAAAACTAAATAATGCTCGTGATAATGCTATATTGGTGCCCACGTGGTACTCAGGCACCAACAAGATAATGGAGCAAGTATATGTTGGACCGGGCCGAGCGTTAGATCCCGAAAAATATTTCGTCATAATTGTAAACCAAATCGGTAACGGGATTTCGACATCACCTCATAACAATGAGCCGCCTTTCAATAAGGGTAGTTTCCCTAATATCCGTATAGCGGACGATGTTCGGGCACAACACAAACTGATAACAGAGCACCTGAAAATTGATACCTTAGCCTTAGTAGTTGGTGGCTCAATGGGCGCTCAGCAAACTTATGAATGGGCAGTCCGCTATCCTGACATGGTAAAACGCGCAGCTCCCATCGCAGGCTATGCGAAAAATACGGACCATGATTACTTATACGCCCAAACGTTAATTGAAGCGATCACCTCAGACCCTGGTTACAATGAAGGGAAGTACTCGTCTCACCTTGACGTAAAAGAAGGGCTAAAGCGACACGCGAAAATTTGGTCGGTCATGGGTTTTTCCACTGAATTCTTTGCTCAAGAGTGCTGGAAAGAACTGGGATTCACTTCAGTTATGGCGTTCCAAACTGATTTCATGGAAGCTTTGTTCACCCAGATGGACCCGAATAATTTGCTTTGCATGGCGTGGAAATGGCAACGCGGAGATGTCAGTCGAGCAAGTGATGGCGACTTGACCTCGGCGCTCTCTCGTATTAAAGCGAAGACCTTCGTCATGCCCATAGATACCGATATGTTTTTTACGGTTAAAGACTGTCAGCGGGAGCAAGAAATGATCGCTGGTAGTGAATTTAGACCTCTGACAAGTCTAGGTGGCCATCTAGCCCTATTTGGATTTGATAAAGAATATCTCACTCAGGTTGATAGCCATCTTAAAGATCTTCTATCGTTTAAAATATAAAAATTTAAGGACCCTATTTGTAATGATCAATCGACAATGGTTACTTGCCTCCCGTCCCAAGGGCAGTATTGAAGACACGAACTTTTCCTACAAAGAATGCGAAGTTCCTAATAGAGAATTAAAACCAAATGAGATTCTTGTAAAAAACCTATTATTCCTATGCGCGCCAACTATGAGAAATTGGATGAGCCCACCAGGGAATAGCCTTTACCCATCGATACCTCTCGGAAGTCCAATAATGGCGCCTGCAATAGCTGTTGTCATAGAGTCTGGCAGCGCAGAGTATGCTCCTGGAGACAGAGTATCTACCAGAGCGGGATGGCAGGATTATGAGATCCTGTCCACAGATCTAGTACCAGTCGGAAAGATCCCCGATGAAATGACTTCAGTTGATGCTATGGGAAAATTTGGTTTGAATAGTTTGACTGGGTACTTTGGAATGCTTGAAGTCGGCCAACCAAAAGAAAACGATGTTGTTGTAGTGTCTGGAGCCGCAGGCGCGACTGGTTCTGTTGCCGCTCAGATAGCTCGAATAAAAGGTTGTAGAGTGATTGGCATCGCGGGAGGCGAACAAAAGTGTCAGTGGCTCACTGAGGACTGTCAACTAGACGGTGCGATCAATTATAAAAATAGGAATGTCGAGAAAGAGCTCCGTGACCTATGTCCTGATGGCATTAATATCTATTATGACAATGTAGGTGGCGACATACTGCAAGCAGCTATAGAAAACATGGCAGTCAAAGGTCGCATAGTACTTTGTGGACAAATTTCATCTTATAACGACGAGAAACCTGCTGAAGGTCCCCGGAACATGATGCGTCTGATCTATGGCAGCATAACCATGCAAGGCTTTTTAACTAGAAACTATACCGACAACTTTCCTTCAGCTATTGGCAACCTTAAAACCTGGTATGAGCAAGGCAAAGTACTATTCAAACAGGATGTTCGAGAAGGCTTCGAAAACCTACCGCTTATCTATCGTGCATTATTTGACGGCTCGAATGACGGGGTGCTTTTAGTTCAGATCAACTCAGACTGAGCCTTGTCCGCAGAACACGTTCGCCGACCACAATCATGATCGACGAACAGGCATACTTCCTAAAACATTGCTGGAGCTTTTAGATTAAGCGCACGCTGCATGTGCTCAAGTTCCTCATCCCGATCAGGTAATGGTGCTGGTCGAGTGAAAACACCATCTTTTGTTAGCTCATCTACAACTTCCTGACTTCTAGGGTATGGCTTTCCAAATGTGTCCATTGAAAACAATTCTTCAAAAGGGCGCTTAGGCTTCTGTCCACCAGCTTCCCAGTGCTCTAACGGATAACCAACAGTTTGCATCATTACCAAACGACAGTGCGATGGTACGCCAAGAGTCTCAAGAATGGCATCGCCATCCGGAGTGCCGAGGCAACATGTTCCTAGGCCCTGCTCATAGGCCATTAGCGTGGCTTGTGCGATACCTTGGCCACAATCAATTTCATTTAAGCCAGGCATTTTTAAAAAGTCTTTAATCCCCTCAAATGATGGTAGGAACTTTTCTTCTAAGACCGAGACCTTTTGCTCTTGGGGTCCAACCCCGATCGCGCCCACACTGACAAGCTCTCTTAGTCGATCACCCTGCTCTTCCACTACTTCTGGATCGCAATACCAAACGATAACCACCGGAGCTAGACGTAATTGCCAACCAACGACAACTGCCTTCAGTGAATCTAACACTTCCTGAGGGGCACTGTGACGGTGGATCGCGACCGCACGCAACGATTGAACATTACCCCAGTGAGAAGCGATCCTAGCAGCTTCAAACATCATCTGGATCTTCTCGGGCTCTACAGCCTTATAGGGTTTCAGGTAGCGGATAGTTCGACGTCGACCAATCACTTCTCTCAATTCCATTTTAATCTCCTCTAATCAGATAATCATATTTATTTATCGTCACGTAAACACGAACCAAGGGCAAAAAGGTGAAAAAATTGAGTAACTTCTCCCAAGTACTCCCCAAGCAGCGAAACGCTGTACTTATCGAATAGTATACACCAGTCTTGCTCGTCGGCCATGCGTGCTCTCGGCAGCTCCATTACATACTTTATGTAGATTTTCGCCATTCAAATCAATCTGGTACTGTATTAGCATTAGATAAATTTATATTCTACAGTAATGAATGCAGCTACCTAAGCTGCTAGAAAAATATAGCCCGAACTCTCTTCGGGCAGTAATGTCAGTAAAATTGAGGGGATATTTGTGAGTTCAACTGAACCAGACATCGCGATACTAGCGAACCTTATTAACAACAAACGTAAAATACTACCCGATCTGGACGTTCTAACATTTGTTACTGCAAGGGACAGTGAATTTATAGACGACACCCGTACTTACCAGCAGCTCTGGTCAAATGGCCAAAAGATTGCTCACGGACTAGAAGCTGAAAAGATGAACTTTGGGGATAGTTTCGCTTTGATCGCCCTAAACCAGCCTGAGTTTGTAGATACTATGGTTGGTTCTTCCATCTTAGGTACGATCTTTGTGCCAATTGATCCTCGAACTAAAGGAAAGAAATTGTCTTTCATGTTAAACCATGCAGAATGCAAAGGAGCTATAGTTGGCGACTACGCCATGGAGAACCTAGTACCTGTTCTCGACGAATGTCCTTTGATAGAGTGGATTTGGGTGATCGGTAAAAGCACCATAAAAAAAATACGTTGTCGCAATAAAAACTTTGGTGAAATACTTTCAAGATCTGTGTCAGAGATAGAAATTCGTGTGTCGGATCCTGAGACCCCTATGCAAATGCTATATACATCCGGAACCACAGGAGATCCTAAGGCGATACTATCACCCTATGCTAGGTTCGGATTTGTCGGATCATTAGGCCCAACCTTAGGTCTGAAAGAGGATGATCGTCCCTACACCGGATTGTCACTCACACACGCCAACGCACAACTAATCACACTAGGAACCACACTCCATATGGGCCTAAAAGGAGTGTTTAGTCGTAAATTCACTAAATCAAAGCTCTGGGATATCACGCGTCTTTATGGATGTACAACTTTTAATCTTTTAGGAGGTATGACTACCGCCATCTACAGCGAGCCCCAAAAATACAATGATAGAGATAACCCGGTAAGGTTTGTGCTCAGCGCTGGTATGCCAGCAAATATTTGGTCAGAATTTGCCTCTCGCTTTGATTGTGAAGTCTACGAGTTCTATGGCGCAGCCGAAGGAGGTCTTACAATCAATCCCCCTCATACAGGTCCAGTAGGAAGTATTGGAGCTCCGCCCGATGCTCTTATCGGGAGAATAGTTGACGAAAATGATAATGAATTACCGGCTAACGAACCTGGCGAAATAGTATTTCAAAACGCCGATGGAACGTGCCCAATAATCTCGTATTACAAGAACCCGACCGCCTCCAGTGATAAAATGAATAATGGCTGGTTACGTATGGGTGATATTGGCTATAGAGATGAAAATGGTTGGTTTTATTTCATGCACCGAAAAGGCGGCGGAATCAGACATAATGGGGATTTTGTAAACCCCGCCTTCGTGGAGAAAGAACTTGCTGAACACCCAATGGTGGATGACGTTTTTGTGTACGGGGTGCCTTCCTCAAATGGCGTCCCTGGCGAGAAAGATGTCGTAGCGGCAATTGTCTCCACAGATAAAGCCACATTTCAGCCCGCTGACATCTTTAAAACGTGTGTCGAAAAGCTCGAAAGTAATTTTATACCAAGCTATATTCAGTTAGTTGATGAGATACCTAAAACAGCGTCGGAGAAACCACAAGAGCGTTTCTTACTTGAAGCTTTTGCCGTCAAAGATCCATGTATTTACCCGCGAGATTAGATTGCAGAAAGGCCATTACTTATGAATAGCTCAATCGTAAGCCTCGGTGAGATGGCTAAACAAATAAAAAATGGGCACAAGGTTGTCCTTTTCAAAGATTGTAGTGTCCCTATGGAGTTGGGACGCACCTTGATCAAGCAAGGTATAAAGGATCTGCATCTCGTAACTGTTCCAACAGGAAGTATGTTGCCTGATATGTTGATAGGTGCTGGATGCGTTGCAACTGTCGAAACATCAGGTGTTTCTCTGGGAGAGTTTGGTTTAGCCCCTCAGTTCGGATCTGCTGTAAAGTCGGGAAGAATTAAAATCTTAGACGCTACCTGTCCTGCTATCTATGCAGGCCTCCAAGCTGCAGAAAAAGGCCTGCCCTTCATCCCCCTGAGAGGCTTAATTGGTTCGGATGTGCTTAAAAACCGCGAGGATTTTCGTGTCATCGACAATCCCTTTATGAAAAACGACCCTATCGTAGTACTTCCAGCGATCGCACCTGATGTCGCGATCTTCCATGCGGGCATGGCCGATGTGTATGGAAATGTCTACATTGCACGTCAGGCAGAGCTTAAAATAATATCTCACGCAGCCACCAAAACACTTGTGACTGTAGAAGAGATTGTCGATTTCAATATTCTGGAACAGCCCGAGTTGGCGCCAGCGGTTCTCTCAGCAATGTATGTTGATGGTATCGCATTAGTACCAAATGGAGCATGGCCGTTAAATCTTCCTGGATATTATGATTACGATCGCTCATCTATAAAGGCTTATGCCATCGCCGCAGAAAACGACAGCTCATTTAAGACCTGGCTTGAGACGCAAAATTCCAGCTCTAAGGGAAATTCTAACTAATGAATCACAGTATCGAAGAACTGTTAATTGCTACTATCGCAGAATTCTTATATGGCTTGAAGCACATAGCAGTTGGTGTTCTCTCTCCCATCCCCGGTTCTGCCGCACTACTAGCTAAAACACGCTCTGAAGAAGTAAAAAAAGTGTCTATTATTGGAAGCACACAAGAGCCCTATCGGCTTGATGGAGGCGTAGACTTATTTGATTGCGCTGGGCAAGGAAGAGTCGACGCATTTTTTCTCAGCGGCGGTCAGATCGATGGTCAGGCTAATGTCAACCTGACCGGAATAGGTGATTATCCAAAACAGGAAACCAGGTGGTCAGGAGCGTTTGGCTCTGCCTACCTGTATTTTTTGGTACCCCGTGTAATACTATTTAGAGAGGAGCATAGTAGACGCGTTTTCGTGCCCAAGGTTGATTTTATTAGCGCGCCAGGAGTGAGTGCACCCAACATCTATCGACCCGGCGGACCATACGCATTGGTAACGCCTTTGTGTCAGTTTTTATTCGATCGGAACAAAAAGAAATTTTTCTTAAAATCTATCCACCACGGACACAGCCTCGAAGAAGTGCATGACAACACAGGTTTTGATTTCGAGGTACCTGAAACGGTACCAGTTACAGCGACGCCAACAAAAAAGATTCTTACGTTAATACGAGAAAAAGTCGCCCCCGTAATCGCCGACCCCTATCCTGATTTTGCCAACAAATGTTGGCCAAATCACTAGACGAATTTAGTCGGTGAAGACAACCTATCGCGATAACTCATTCAATATAGAGTCTAAACTTTGCTTAGCATCGCCAAACAGCATACGCGTGTTTTCGTTAAAAAATAATGGATTGTCTACGCCAGCATAACCGCTGGCCATGCCTCTTTTTAGCACCACCACAGTCGATGCATTCCACACTTCGAGCACTGGCATACCAGCAATAGGACTCTCTGGCTCCGATAGAGCTGACGGATTCACTATATCGTTGGCCCCAATAACCAACACTACATCAGTGTCCGTAAACTCTCCATTAATTTCATCCATTTCGAAGACTACATCATACGATACGCGAGCTTCGGCAAGCAGCACATTCATATGTCCCGGCATACGCCCCGCCACCGGATGGATCGCAAATCGCACGTCCTTCTTCGCATCATTTAAAATATTAGAAATTTCCGATACTGTATTTTGCGCTTGCGCAACTGCCATACCATAACCAGGCACTATGATCACTCGTCCCGCTTCACGCAAAATATCAGCGGTTTCGTTACTTAGAATTTCATTGACTTCGCCTTCGTAAGTCGCAGAACCCACTGAACTACTCCCGGTTCCAAAGCCACCCGCTATCACAGAAATAAAATTTCGGTTCATAGCTCGGCACATAATGTAGCTCAATATCGCTCCACTAGAGCCAACTAAAGCGCCCGTAACAATGAGCAGATCATTAGACAACATAAAACCCGTAGCCGCAGCAGCCCAACCGGAATAGCTATTTAGCATAGAGACAACGACTGGCATATCAGCCCCACCGATTGCCATTACCATGTGCACACCAAACACGAGAGCTATCACGGTCATTATCAGTAAAGAATACATGCCGTCAGTAGTGGAAACAAACTCGACTCCTAGGTACACACCAGCAATACCTAACCCCAAATTAATCCAGTGCCTAGCGGGCAGCAAAAGAGGCTTACCACTTATCATCCCCTTGAGTTTTCCAAACGCTATGACTGAACCCGAGAAAGTCACGGCGCCAATCAGAACACCGATATA